>DMSR01000442.1 GCA_003457145.1 Bacillus sp. (in: firmicutes) | reverse complement strand
ATAAAAATTCCATTTTTAAGGCATTTGATGGCTATGCATGGCTAATGCAGATCGTTTTGTTTCTCACTTTAGGTCTTCTTGTATTTCCTTCTCAGGTATTACCCTATATGGGAATTGGATTACTTATTTCCGTTTTTCTGATTTTTGTTGCAAGGCCAGTGAGTGTCTTTCTTTGTTTGATCTTTTTTAAGATGGATTTGAACCGAAAATTTTACATCTCTTGGGTAGGACTGCGGGGAGCTGTTCCAATTGTGTTTGCCACTTATCCACTCTTGGCAGGCATTGATAAAGCAAACATGATTTTCAATATTGTTTTCTTTATTGCCGCATCTTCAGTCCTTATTCAGGGAACAAGCCTTCCTTTAGTCGCTAAATGGCTTAAAGTTTCGAAACCGGAGGAATCCAAGGAAATTTCTGATTTCGATAAGTTAATTTTGGACTTTCCGAAATCTTCCTTGAAAGAAATTAAAGTTTTCCCCAAATTTTTAGCGGTAAATAAAAGAATCGTCGATCTGAATTTTCCGAAATCAGCTTTCATAGTGATGATAAAACGGAAAGGGGTTTACATCAGACCTGGTGGATCAACCCAAATTGAAGCAAATGATGTTTTAATGGTTCTTGCTGATAGCCCGGAAGATTTTACAAAAGTAAACCAGTGTCTTGAGGACCCGGGAATAATGCAAAATTCATAGGTGGTTGGTGGTTTTATATTTTTAGTTGATACGAGAACTTTTTCAAAATAAGAACTCTACCCTAATTCCTGAGTTTGGCAAAAAATTCATTTTTTATCTACCGATGGGAAAACGAGTTCAACTATATCCTCCAACTTTTTCCCTTGTTTTCTCAAATACTGAATGGAAGTTGCCCCTTCCGATTTGGAAAGTTTCTCCTGCTTGGGACCTCTGATAATAGCATGATGATGAAAGGTGATCTTCTCAAATTGAGACGCACCCAGGATTCTAGCCAGATCCAACTGTGCCAGTGTCGAGGCATGCAAATCATTCCCCCTCACAATCAAATCCACTCCAAAATGCAGATCATCTACCAATGAAGTAAGGTGATAAGCGGGTAAACCGTCTTTTTTCCGTACAGTGTAAAATGCTGTATCCTGAGGAATCAGAGCGGATTTCTGCTGATTAGGGAATTCAGTGTAGGGAATGAAGTCGGCTTCCGAAGTATCTATTCTCCAAGCCACCTCAGGTTTGTCCAAGGGGAGCCTCCGTTCCAGACACTGTCCCAAATAATAGCCTGAGGGGTCAAGCTGCTGGATTTTTTTACGGGAACAATCACAGGCAAATACCTTTTTAATGGATTCCAATTGAGTAAGTGCCTCCTTGTATTTTTCCATGCGATGCACTTGTGACCATTCGGTTTCAAATTCCTGAAGATTTTTTGGCCCTTGGTCAATTTTGATTTCTAAAAAATCCAAGGTGTCAAATATATCCTGTACGTATTCCTGTCGGTACCTTTCCCGATCCAAGTCATCTATACGAAGCAAAATTTTTGTACCATGCTTTTCTGCCAAAGCTTTGGTTTTCAAAAAGGAATAGGCATTGCCTAAATGCAAAAATCCGCTGGGAGTAGGGGCGATACGGGTCAGTTTGGAATTCATCTGGCGAAAATAAGGAGATTGAGCTAAAAAAGGCTGGAATTGTTGAGTCCAGCTAAAACCCATCTTCCTTGAAAATGGATATTGCTAAAATTTCAATTTTGTGCATTAAGTTACTTTAACGGCCCTTTTTAGAACACATGGCTTGGAAGTCTTACCTTTCGGGAATTATGAAATCCTTTGTTTTTCTTACTGGATTATTCCTTATCACGATTTCTGCGAATGCTCAAACTAGCTATTCCGGAAACGTCCTCGATTCTTTTGACAATAAGTACCTGGAAGGAGTCACGGTCTCGATTAAAGATAAAGCGTCAGTATTGACCAATTCCCGGGGTTATTTTTCAATTCAGGGGATNNAGGGGATCTTGGGAGACACCCTTCAACTCAGTTTTCCGGGGTTTTATGAGCAACTCATTGTATTGACTGCCGAACGCTTTTTGTTAGTTCAGCTTCAGGACAGAGCCAGACTACTGCCGACCTTTCAGGTGAATGCAGAACCCTACAGGTTTAGGTTTAAAGACGGCAAATTATACTTTGCCGAGAATGAAACTGAGTCTGAAAAAAGTCTTTCACAGAAAGTGAGTCTTGGAACAGGTACTTCTGATGGTAGTGGCGGAATAGCGATCTATGGCCCAATAAGCTACTTTTCCAAAAGAAACACACAACTCAGGAGATATGCAGAGCGCTTAGATTGGATCAAGCGTCGACAAGGATATTTGGAAGTAATTGACTCAGATTCGATCCGGACCGAACTCATGACTGCCTATGTTATCACTCGAGAGGAATGGGAGGAAATGATTATCCGGTTCAATGAATTCCACCTTCAACATGAATTTATGGATTGGCCCAAAGCGCGTGTTTATGACAGTTTGAAAGAATTTATCCGCATTGAAGCCATGCTTCGGGATTAACTTTTCCGCTTAAAGGACCATGTAACAAAAAACTTGGCNNGTTGAAATCATGGTCAGTTGAGCAGATTCTCCTACCTCCAAATGATCAATCAATTCAAATAATTCCTCACCCTGAGTGCATGAGAAAGTGATTTTTGAATTGGCTTTTTTAGAATATTCTGCTCTGAAATCTACCACCAGCATGCTGAATTGACCTTTGCCTGCCAGGGCCAACTGACAAAGGGCTCCGGTGCTGAGTTCCGCTGCTCCTGCTAATGCCGCAAAATAGATGGATTTGAAGGGGTTCTGCGATCTCCAAAAAAAGGGAATCGTAACTTCACATTTTTCTGTAGTCAGATCTTTAATCCGCAATCGCCAAAACACAGCCGAAGGCAATTTGACAAGCATTACAACCCAAAATATTATAGGATTAGTCATCTTTCGCTGATAATCCAGCGCTTCA
>DMSR01000153.1 GCA_003457145.1 Bacillus sp. (in: firmicutes) | reverse complement strand
AAGAGCTACGCGCTCGCCGCTTTCAAGGACACGTCCAGTACCAACAGCTACGACTTTGCCTTCTTGAGGCTTTTCTTTCGCTGAGTCCGGTAAAACGATACCGCTTGCAGTTTTTTCTTCAGACTCAACAAGCTCGATAATAATGCGATCACCTAATGGCTTGATCAAGTGAAACAACCTCCTCAAATTATATGTAATTGGTTTTATTAGCACTCTCCTCAATCGAGTGCTAACACAATTTATATATTAATGAATCTCGATTTTTTTTGCAAGTGTGAAGTCCAATTTTTTTATAAAAATTGTTTTTTTCAATGACGGTTATTAACGAATAGAAACATCGTATCAATGTCGGTTTAATTACACGCACTTATCCCTTCTGCATGATTGGTGATTTAGTCCCATATATATTTCCAAAGGCGATTTTTCTTTTAAAAAGTCTCTTTCATAAACCTTATAGCTTTCAAAATAAAAATCAGCGTTATGAAGTTTTCCGTTTTTATACATTATCAGCATAGAGCATCCTGAAAAAGTCAGGGTGGATACCGCCTGTCTTGTTTATTCTAATGTTTATTGAAAACAGCTTTTGAAATAAAGTTCTTGATATTAAAAATATCCTTATAAATTTCCACCTTAACAAGTATGGCTTGAATTTTGTAGGTTTAACCATTTTTTCACAATAATTTATTCACCCTCCTACCATTTGAACTTTTTACTGGTTTACTAGTAGAATGGAAGGATAGTGAGATCTTATAAGGATAAAAGGAGAATATCATTTTGAAAAAGGAATACTGGTTCATCATAATTGCCTATATCGCAATGCAGCTTTCAAGCTTGATCGGAATCCCCCTCCTTACCCTTATTGGGGCGGAATTGGGAAAGAGCTTAGAAGAGATGGAAACAGTCGCTGTGCCTTACTGGCTGGTCATCAGCTTTACGGTAACACTCGTAATCGTTCTGCTGTTGTTAAAGAAAGAATACAAAACACAGAGCGATTTGCGGGGAGCTGCTTCCCCTGTGAGCTCAGCAGGATGGGCAGTAGCCGGTGTTTTCCTTGCTTTGATGGCCCAGTCCATTGCAGCGAGCATTGAATCAATGATCGGAATTGAAATGGGGTCGGAAAATACCCAACAGATTATCGATATCATTGAAAAGTTTCCGATTGTCATTCTTGTCAGCTCCATCATCGGACCAATTTTAGAAGAAATAGTATTCCGGAAAATCATCTTTGGCAGTCTTCATAAGAAAATGAATTTCTTTCTTGCCGCTTTGATCAGTTCTGTCATTTTTGCGCTTGCGCATTTTGAACCGGAGCATGTAATACTATACTCAGCAATGGGATTCACGTTTGCATTCCTTTATGTAAAAACAAAACGGATCATCGTTCCGATTGTCGCCCATGTTACCATGAATACATTCGTAGTCCTGATTCAATCCGTATTCAGGGAGGACATTGAGCGAATGATAAAAGAAGCAGAACAAATACAGAGCTTTATTGGGGGATTTTAACATATGAAGCAATCGCCTTTATTCTCAGGCATTGTCTACATCGCGCTTGGCGTGTTATTCACCTTTTTCGCGATTCAGAATGTCAACGAAACTGGCTGGGGATTTTTCTCTTATCTCCTTGTCATGCTCGCTACCTTCGACCTTGGTTCCGGCATCCGGATGATCCTGTTCCACTTTAAAATAAAACAAATCCAGAAAAAATAACCTCTTCAATTTTGAAGAGGCTATTTTTTAATCTTCTATCTCTAGATCCTTATCAGTAGGATAATGCTTTAAGAAATAAATCAGTGACTGAAGCTCTACGGAGAGGTCAATGTGATGGATCCTGATGGAATTGGGTACATTTAATCGTGCAGGAGTAAAATTCAGGATTCCTTTAATATTCGCTTGGACTAAACGGTCCGTAATAGGCTGGGCNNGTGGGCTACCGCTGAAGGGACAGTAAGGATGGCTACCTGAATGCCTTCCTCGACCACCTTTTTATCCAGCTCGTCCATATGATAAACTGGCACATCACCCATTTCTGTACCTACCTTACCCGGGTCCACATCAAAGGCAATCTCTATTTTAGTATTATTATTTTTCGAGAAATTATAATTCAAAAATGCCGTACCTAGATTACCTACACCAATCAATGCAACTTTTGTCAATTCATCCTGATCCAAAGTCTTACGGAAAAATGTTAAAAGATAATTGACATTGTATCCATACCCCTTTTTTCCCAAGGCACCAAAATAAGAAAAATCTCTTCGAATTGTCGCTGAATCCACTTTTACCGCTTCACTCAACTCTGCAGATGACACTCTTTGCTTCCCTGAAGAATGTAAGTTCAATAAGAATCGGTAATATAGCGGCAAGCGTTTTGCAGTTGCCTGGGGAATTTTCATAGTCTCATTCATCATTCTCCATCCTCCACCCTGTTCGTTTTTCTATCTTATCTTACTTTTTCTTCTCTTTTAAAATCGCCGTTTTTCCCGCCGGTTTTTTCGACTAAATACGTCTTGCCGATTACCATGCCTTTGTCGACGGCTTTGCACATATCATAAACAGTCAGGGCACATGCTGAAGCTGCTGTTAACGCTTCCATTTCTACACCTGTGTTCCCTTTCGTCTTGACTGCTGCAGTGATGTTAAGAATATATTCCTCCCCATCTGGTTCCCAGTTGAATGAAAGGTCAATGCCCGTAAGAGGGATTGGATGGCACATCGGGATAATATATGCGGTTTTTTTGCAAGCCATGACTCCCGCCACCTGAGCAACGGCAAGCACATCACCTTTTTTCATTTTGTTTTCTGTAATTCTTACATATATGTCTTTGTTCACTGTTATGCTGGAATGGGCCACTGCCGTACGTACCGTTTCCGGTTTGTCACTGACATCAACCATCTTTGCTCTTCCTTCTTCGTTAAAATGAGTAAATTCTGCCATGGTTCAAGCTCCCTTCAACCAAATGATACACTATTTTGTCAAATTTGTGTGTGAACTTTGTTTCCATCTTCACATATTCGCATATATTGCCGAGCCAATGTGAATGAGTTACACTATCTCTAAGCAATTGAGGTGAAAAATGAATGATATTATTACAAGTTAATCAACTAACAAAATATTTTGCTGCTGACCTAATTTTATCGAATATAAAGTTTGAAATACAGAATAATGACCGTGTTGCACTTGTCGGCCGCAATGGGGCTGGCAAATCCACTCTTCTGAAAATCATTGCCGGCATTGAATCTCATGAAAGTGGGGAGATCATCCGCCCAAAAGGGACAACCATTGGCTATCTGGCACAGAATACTGGTCTGGAATCGAAAAAAAGCATCTGGGAAGAAATGATAGCTGTTTTTGCCTATCTGCAAAACATGGAAAAAGATTTAAGGCGGCTTGAAGAAAAAATGTCCGATACTGACATCCTTTCCAGCCAGGCAGATTATGACAGAGTGCTCAAGGAATATGATTTCTTACAGGTGCAATTCAAGGAAAAAGGCGGCTATCAGTATGAGTCAGATATCCGATCCGTGCTGCACGGCTTGAACTTCCATTCTTTTGATTATTCCACAAAGATATCAACTTTAAGCGGCGGACAGAAAACTCGTCTTGCCCTTGCCAGGCTTCTTTTAACCAGGCCGGATATATTAATTCTGGATGAACCGACAAACCATCTCGATATTGATACCCTATCCTGGCTTGAACAGTATTTACAGGGCTATGATGGGGCAATACTGATTGTTTCTCATGACCGTTATTTCCTGGATAAGGTTGTTAACCAGGTATATGAAATTTCCCGTCATCAGCTTGAGAAATTCCCTGGGAATTACAGCTCCTATTTAAATAAGAAAGCTGAAAACTACGAGCGGGATATAAAGCTATTTGAAAAGCAGCAGGATGAAATCAGCAAGCTGCAGGACTTCATCCAGCGAAACCTGGCCAGAGCGTCTACAACTAAGCGCGCGCAAAGCCGCCGTAAACAGCTCGATAAGATTGACCGGATGGACAAGCCTATGGGAGATGAAAAATCAGCTTCCTTTAGATT
>DMSR01000286.1 GCA_003457145.1 Bacillus sp. (in: firmicutes) | reverse complement strand
TTTGTCCATTTGAATGTATGGCTTCCAAAGCCATGCATATGACGTAAGGTTGCAGGGATCCCGCGATCAGACATCAAGATCGTTACCTGGTGGAGAGATTCCGGTGACAGGGACCAGAAATCCCAAACTGCATTCGGATCCTTCAAATGTGTCTGTGGGTTTCGCTTTTGCGTATGGATGAAATCAGGGAACTTAATCGCGTCGCGGATAAAGAATACAGGTGTATTGTTTCCGACGATATCGTAGTTTCCTTCCTCTGTATAAAATTTTACGGCGAAGCCGCGCGGATCACGAACCGTATCTGCGGATCCAAGCTCACCGGCAACGGTTGAAAAGCGGATAAACATAGGCGTCTTTTTTCCGACTTCAGAAAGGAAATCAGCCTTGGTAAATTCGGAGATATCATTCGTAACTTCAAAATATCCATGTGCTCCGGCGCCTTTAGCGTGGACAACGCGCTCCGGAACACGTTCCCGGTTGAAGTGGGCCAATTTTTCCAGTAGATGGACATCTTGAAGCAAAGTAGGCCCCCTAGAGCCTGCAGTCATGGAATTTTGGTTGTCCCCAACGGGTGCTCCCCAGCTTGTCGTAAGATTCTTCTTTTGGTTATTGCTCATTTTTATCCCGCCTTTTTTTAGTGAGTAAGTGAATAGTTAAATGATAACACTTTTCAATTGAAAATCAATACTAAATTATAATTATTTTAATATAAGACCAAATACAAGCCATCAAATCCCCTTATAGAATATGTATTACATGATTTGAGAATTAGAAAAGAAATTTCAAAAATCAACGATTGGCTGTTAAGTTACAACTCTGTAATGTTTGTAAAAATCAATCCGAAAATTGCTAATGCT
This sequence comes from Bacillus sp. (in: firmicutes), assembly GCA_003457145.1. Lineage (GTDB taxonomy): Bacteria > Bacillota > Bacilli > Bacillales > Cytobacillaceae > Mesobacillus. The sequence goes on along the minus strand of DMSR01000286.1, from coordinate 3,339 downwards.
GGATACTTTTGAAAAAGAAATCAAACTGGTATAAACTGCTAGGTTTTAACTGAATAGAGTCATAGCATTGCTTGGTAGATACCTATTCTCGCTTTGCCACTTATTGGACGATGAATAACTATATTACAACTGCTAGCCTGTTAGTAGAGAGAAGCAACAATACTGGGAGGTAAGTGAAATGAGAAAGCTTAAAAAACAATTGGCAGCGTTAACAGTGCTGGTATCCTTGTCTTTGTTCACAATGAATGGAACAGCCGAAGCTGCAATCCACCAGGTAAAAACAGGAGATACATACTGGGGAATCGCAAGCCAGTATGGTGTATCCATGCAGGAACTTAAAAAAGTAAACAACAGAACTAGTAATCTATTATATCCTGGCCAACGGCTGACGATCCCTGCAATGAATGTTTCAGCTGCAGATCTTGACCTGTTAGCCCGTCTTGTCCATGCTGAAGCGAAAGGTGAGCCATATGCTGGTAAAGTAGCGGTGGCGACTGTTGTCCTGAATCGAGTGGCTAGTAAAGATTTCCCAAATACAATAAGAGGGGTCATTTACGAAAAGTCTAATGGGTATTATGCCTTCTCACCTGTTAAAAATGGAGCAATCAACAAGCCGGCAGGTGCTGATTCGAAGAAAGCAGCCAAAGAGGCACTTGCGTTTAGAGGAAGTGGAAAAGGTTCATTATTCTTCTTCAATCCAAAAACTGCAATCAGCAAATGGGTATTTTCTAGGGAAACGACGATTACTATCGGAAATCACCGGTTTGCAAAATAATTTAATTTATAAGCTAGTCCCCATCGATTTATAAGAAAAACCTGCATATTAAATGCCTCGATTTCTAGGGGCGAACCATTAACCTTTAACAGAGTCTCATGAAAAAAAGCTGTACAGATTCTCATCTGTACAGCTTTTTCTCATTTAGGGCTGGCTGGCCAGGAATCCAGCTATTTTATCTTCAATGATCCTGCCATCGGCTTCATCCATTAGATTATTCAATAAAACAGAGAAAATGAGCGTTTTCCCGCTTTTCGTTTTTGCATACCCGGATAGGGTGCTGACACCAGTAAGAGTTCCGGTCTTAGCGAGGACATTTTTACTGTAGGGTTCTGCCTTCAACCTATTTCTCATGGTGCCGCCAACAAATCTGTCGCTTTGGCCGGCAACAGGGAGGGAGTGCTGAAATACAGGAAACCATTTCTGTGCTTGAACACTGTATAACAGGGCTGTGACTTCATTAGCAGGCAGAAGGTTTGCATGGGAGATTCCTGAACCGTCACGTAAAACAATTCGTTCCGTATTCACATTAAACTTTGCAAGCTCCGTTTCCATCACTTCAAGACCCTTCTCCCAGCTGCCTTCATCCTTGACAACCTTGCCCATTTCTTTGATAAGCACTTCGGCATGACCGTTATTGCTCAGCTTCATGAAAGGCACAAGCAGGCTGGAAAGTGGCATAGAATCATGCTTTAGTAGTACGTTCATGTTCTCGGCTGCAGCGCCTCTTTTTATTTTCCCAACTACTTCAATTCCGTGTTTCTCCAATGAACTTTTCAGAAGGCTGGCAGCGTAATCTGCAGGCTCCCAGACGGCGACCCATTCTTTGGCTGTTTTAGACTCTATCGGAATCGTGCCTTTCAAAAGAATCGTATTGGTGCCGTGTATTCGTTCTATGTTTAGGCTTTTTTCTCCCTTTTTATCTACCGTGATTATCTGATTGACGATTTTTACATAATCCGTACTGGGCTTAAGTGAGATTTTCCCCTTCCTTCCAGATTCGTCTCCAGGATCGATATTGACAATGACTGTTCCGGAATCGTAGTCTTTGTTTGGTGAAACAGTAAGTGAAGAAATTTGGGCACCGTAATACTCATGTTCATCATTCCAGTTCAGATCCGAGGAATAACGGACATTATCGTACCATGTGTCATCTGCTATTAAATTACCCTTGACCCTTTTGATTCCTATACCGCGAAGGTCTTTGGCGATATTAGCAATGTATTCTGGCAGGAGTGTCGGGTCTCCCTTCCCCTTAAAATAGATGTCTCCGTCAAGTGTTCCTCCACTAATTTTCCCATCAGACAAAATCTCTGTAGAGAAGGTGTAATCCTCTCCTAAAACAGACAGAGCTGCCGCGGCAGTAAACAGCTTTAAAACCGATGCTGGTGTTAAGCGGGTATCTCCCATGTGCTCGTACAAAATTTCCCCGTCCTCAGCCGACCGTACACTAACCCCGGCTAAAGATCCGTTGAGGGCTGCTTCATTATTCAAAAGCTTGGTGATTTCAGCGGGAAAATCTTGGGATGTTACAATCGCCTGAGCCGGCGGGTCTGCAGATGGAATATATGGGATGAAAGCTAACCCAATCGTGAACAGGATATTGAGACTTATTTTGGTTATTTGCTTCAACAAGCAACATTCCCTTCAAATAATTTCGAGGTTGATTTCAGTTTTTCGACAAGAAATTTCCCAATAAACAACTAATAAAGTCTATGATATTGTTTTCATTAATATAAGGTTCAGGAGGGGGAAAATGTACCGATTAATCTGGAATGCCTTACTCATTGTAGCCATCGGAGCAGGATTTTACTTCTATGTCGAACTTGTTTTTACAAAAGTAACTGACCCACTTTACAGCTCATTTGCACTATTGATGGGATGCCTATTTTCAGCGGGGATTTTGAGGGAGCTAATGCTGATGTCCCCATTAGAGCATGAGAACAGTCAAATATAAGCATAAAAATCAAAAACACTCCATTACAGGGGTGTTTATTTTTTTATAAAATGGAGAAGTACTGTATGGGGGTATGATAAAATTAGGAAAGTAGATTAAGGGGGGGTTATTGGATTGGATATCCTTGAGACAGGAATGAACCCATCTGAATGCGAAGACCAGTGCTGCTCTTCTGGACGAAAAAGCCATCACTCTGAAAAGACCAAAAAGAATCTCGTCACAAGACTGAATCGGATAGAAGGACAAATCCGCGGAATTAAAGGTCTTATTGAAAAAGATACATACTGCGATGACGTCATTACACAAATTTCTGCCACGCAGGCAGCGCTGAACAGTGTGGCAAAGCTTTTATTGGAAGGCCATATGAAATCATGTATTGTCGAGCGCATTCAGGAAGGTGACGATGAAGTCATTGATGAACTGCTTACGACGATTGAAAGATTAATGAAAAAGTAGCAAGTATTAATTATTTCTTTTTTACTATAATGTTCTGTATAATAACATTAAACTTAATAATTCCTTCGGGGGCGGGTGTAATTCCCAACCGGCGGTGATGAAGCTTAGGCTTCTTAGTCCGTGACCCGGTTAACATTTGTTAAACGGTGGA
>DMSR01000170.1 GCA_003457145.1 Bacillus sp. (in: firmicutes) | reverse complement strand
CAATAAATCTGATATGTTCAACCAAGGCGTCTCCTGTTCCAAAACCATGGTTGAACATATCAGATTTATTGATAAACAAAGCCTCGATTAATTCAAATGCTGGCAGAATTCTATTTAGTTACTAAAAAGCCTAGGAAAACCTTGGCTAATTTCTATTTGAGTGAAAGCTCTTGTTTTATTCTAACCTGAAGTGTGATTAGACTTATACTTAACTAAAGTAAATCCCGGCAAATAGTTTGAATCGATAAACTCCTCCTTGGACTTTATTGGTAAAATCCTTGATAATTAGAACAATCAATTTCAAAGGAAGTGAACTGAATTGAATTTAATGCCAATAAAAGGTCAGCATCATGTTTCCTCGATTACTGCCAATGCAAAAAAGAATTATGAATTTTACACACAAACACTTGGAATGAGATTGGTTAAGAAGACTGTCAATCAAGATGATACATCAGTTTATCATCTATTTTATGCTGATGAACGGGGGAACCCAGGTACCGATTTAACATTTTTTGAAATACCGAATGCTGGAAATACATATTCCGGTACAGACGCCATTACATTAACCAGTCTGAGAGTTCCTTCAAATAATTCTTTAGAATTTTGGAAAGAGCGATTTGAAACAGAAGGGATTGATCATGGTGATTTAGAACGAATGAACGGCCGTGCAACCATCTTTTTTAAAGACTTTGAGGGGCAGCGTCTAGCACTGGTTTCTGATGAAAATAACAAGGGAGTATCAGGCGGTAAGCCATGGGCTAAGAGCCCGATTCCCGAGAAGTATGGAATCCTGGGTCTTGGTCCAGTTCTTTTGACTGTTTCTGATCTCGCACCCACAACAGAAATTGTATCAAAGGTAATGGGTTTTAGACAGGTTGGGAAATACACATTGGATGGACATGATGTACATGTTCATGAAACGGGGGAAGGTGGAACGGGTGCAGAGCTCCACATTGTCGAACGAGCTGATTTGCCACCTGAAAGGCCCGGCCGCGGCAGTGTCCACCATGTTGCATTCAGGGTGGAAACCGAAGAGGAATTATATAAATGGGCAGCACGATTGAAGGAATTGCGAATTCCTAATTCCGGGTTTGTAGAACGGTATTATTTTAAATCGGTTTACTTCAGGGAACCAAATGGAATCTTGTTCGAATTGGCAACGGATGGGCCGGGATTTGAAGGAGACGAGGACTTCGACCATTTAGGTGAAAGCTTAGCATTGCCTCCATACTTTGAGAACAAGCGGGCAGCAATCGAAGCGCGTCTTAAGCCATTAAATACTAAAGAATAAATTAGGCTGAGAGGCTCCTTTTCCGGAGTCTTTTTCCCTTTAGTGAAACCTTTGATTGAAAAAGTTCGTATTATTATTAGGCCTGAAATTAATTTGAACAAACAAAGGGATAGTAAACTAAATACAACGGGAGGTAAAAATACATCAAATAACGAGGTGTGAACATTTTCCTATCTGTAATTTTGCAGCTAGAAGCCGATTAATGACTAATAGTATAGTTCTATATGGAATTCATACGATCTGGTAATGAAGGGGACATGAATGTATTAACCAGTCGGTTTTATTCGGCAGTAAATACCATGTTGAGTTTCCTTTACAGGATATACTTGTCTAAAATCTAATCTGATTAAAAAGGAGCAACATAATAATGTTTAAACAGTTTATTAAAAGTGCAGCAATCATCAGTATTTTATCAATGCTTTTTGGAATTGCTTCGACGGCATCCGCATCAAACGACGGTGATAGCGAAAGCATCAATGAAAAGTACGGGCTTCCCATAGTGGTGTATGGTGAAGCATTATCTGAGAGCCAGAAAGAAGAGGTAAGAAAGCTACTTGGAATAAAAGATACAAAAACAGTTAAAGAAATAACCGTCACCGGAAAAGATCTTGTTACCTATATTAAAGGCGACGAACATTCAAATATGTATTCCTCCGCAAAAATTACGAGATCTGATTCTGGGGATGGCCTTATAATTAATCAGGTTACACCCGAAAATATCACCGAAGTTACAGACGAAATGTATGCTAACGCGCTTTTGACTGCAGGTATCCAGGATGCAGTGGTCGATGTTGCATCACCAGTGAAAGTCAGCGGTCATTCAGCGCTAGTTGGGATTTACAAAGCTTATGATGAAGGGGAAGGCACAGCACTTGATAAGGACCGTACCGAGGTCGCTAATGAAGAATTGAACCTGGCTACTAAATTGGCCAAAAAGGAAGGGCTCGATAATGATAAAGTAAGCGAACTCCTTACAGAGATCAAAAAGGAAATCGCAGCCCAAAACCCTGCAACTAAAGAGGATATTGAAAAGATTATTGACGAAAGGCTAAATGCTCTCGGGATCAAGCTGAGTCCTGAAGACAGGCAGCTGCTTGTTGACCTATTTAATAAAATGCGCAGCCTGAACATTAATTTTGACAATGTCCATTCACAATTAGAAGAACTATCCAATGATATTCAAAAGCGTATTGAAGAAGCTGTTGGAGATAAAGGGTTTTTACAATCGGTCTCAAACTTCTTTAAAGATTTGTTCGAAAGCATTAAAAACATTTTTTCTTAAGGCTCTTTTATAATTTTATGGCCATTCACACCATAAAAACACGATGTTACCGGTTTTCAGACTTTAAGTTAGAAACTTACAAAAGGTCAGGCGGAATATGGAATCTAGTTTTTCTTAAAAGCACAAATTCCAAACTAGCTTACAGTAAGCAGGGGCGAATCCTCTGCTTTTTTTCTTAAGGCTCTTTTATAANNGGGGCGAATCCTCTGCTTTTTTTCATTCACTTCAAAGATTAAAATATAATTAGTAAGTATCAGAAGATTTGCAAATGACAGCAAAAGGAGGTGAGTCATATGATTATTCGTCATGCAGAAGAAAAAGACGCTGAAAATCTTGCGATGTTAATCCGCGAAGTGGAAAATACTACGACTCATATGCTTTACGAGCCGGGAGAAAGATCTTTCAATCCTGAAAGTGAAAGAAAGATGATTAGTAATTTTAACGCAGAAAGAAATTCAGCCATATTCCTGGCAGAATCAAACGGAGAACTAGCCGGTTATTTAATAGCTAAAGGAGGAGTTGCTAAGCGAACTCTTCATTCTGCTTATATAGTCATTGGGATTTTAGACAATTGTAGAGGGAGGGGCATAGGCNNCTTTTTAAAGAACTTTTTATTTGGGCTCCATCAAAGAACATTCACAGGCTTGAATTAACCGTCAAGAAAGACAATGAAGCGGGATTGGCATTATATAAGAAAATGGGCTTTGAAATCGAAGGAATCAAAAGAAATTCCCTTATAGTGAATGACCAGTTCATTGACGAGATGTATATGGCGAAGCTTCTATAAGTATTCTCTCAAAATCACTAAAAGGTCAGCACTCTAATCTGCGTGCTGACCTTTTAGATTCAATTCTTCCCATTCTTCCCTTAGCAGCC
>DMSR01000495.1 GCA_003457145.1 Bacillus sp. (in: firmicutes) | reverse complement strand
CCTTAGCTTTTTCAATTGTTTCGTTTTCCAGTTCCTCAGTCCAAAGGTTTTTCTTTTCAAGGAATTTACGGAAACGAACCAATGGATCTTTCTTTTCCCATTCATTATCTAGATCAGCTGTACGGTAACGAGTTGGATCATCACCTGCCATTGTATGAGGACCATAACGGTAAGTCATTGTCTCGATCAAAGTCGGACCTTCTCCATTAACTGCACGCTTACGTGCTTCAAGTGTCACAGCGTATACTGCTAGCGGATCCATTCCATCCACTTGAATTCCAGGAATCCCGGCTGCTACAGCTTTTTGAGCAATTGTTTTAGCAGCTGATTGTTTTTCAACAGGTGTGGAAATCGCAAACCGGTTGTTTTGCACAAAGAAAATTGCCGGAGCTTGATAGGCACCTGCAAAGTTAATTCCTTCGTAGAAATCACCCTGAGATGAACCGCCGTCACCTGTATAAGTAACTGCAACTGACTTGGCACCGCGCTTTTTCATCCCCAGAGCAACACCTGCAGCCTGGATATATTGGGCACCGATAATGATTTGCGGCGAAATGACATTTACACCTTCAGGAATTTGGTTGCCCTTGAAGTGCCCGCGTGAAAATAGGAATGCCTGTGCAAGCGGAAGTCCGTGCCAAATCATTTGAGGTACATCACGGTACCCAGGTAAAATGNNTGAAGTCTTCTTTTTCTAATGCGAACTGAGATGCTAATTGTGAAGCTTCCTGACCCGCTGTTGGAGCATAGAAGCCAAGGCGACCTTGACGGTTCAACGAAATAGAACGCTGATCAAGGATTCGTGTGTAGACCATTCGCTTCATCAATTCCTGTAATTGCTCATCTGAAAGCTCAGGCATAGCCGCCTCGTTAACGACTTCACCTTCTTCGTTTAAAATCTGGAACATTTCATACTGGCTTTCAACATTCTCGAGCTGCTTCATTGCATCAGCGGCAGTGTTTTTAGTTTTAGATGCCATTAGAGCCACCTCTTCCTTTCTTAACCTCATGAATTTTAAATTGAATATACAAAAATAGGTTACCCAAAATCAGGACAAACTTCCCCGGGTTTCTAAATACATCTGTGAGTGGATTTGTACCTTTTATTATTAAGGGCATTTGCACATAACAACAATGCGGGCTATAATTCTAATTTGAAAAAAAGCTAGCTTGATTCATTGTTCGTGAACGCACCATTATCTAGTTTTCCACAGATTGGCTATAAAAAAACTTTTATTTATGAATTTCCAAGCCTTGAATTCTGTATCAATAAAAAACTAAAAATAAGTAATACAATCAACTCTTTCGTTTTTAAGTTTACAACACCCGAATAACTCCGTCAAATACTTAGCTTTATCTTTTTATATTTTATTCACTATAGATATGTTATTATCTCGTTTTTTCATCTGTATTACTTTTTTATTAATCACTGTACTATAATAAATTCTCTTTTACTACACTGTATTAGAAAAACCGAACAAAAAAGAGCCGCATCTTTTAAATGCGGGCCTTCCTTCATTATTTTTTCTTTTCATTGCTGACTTCTATCCCGGCCTCTTTATAGAAAGCCATTTTCTCTTTATTGTATTGGTCAGTAATGTCATTGAATTTCTGGTTATTTTTAAGGACAGTTTCATAAACCTGGTTGACCTTGTTAATTTGTTCTTCGAGCTTTTCGAAACTTAACTCCTTGTTTTTCAGCATTTCATACAGTTCTTTATCATATTGAAGGCCTTCGTTATAGTTTTTGTACAGCTCACCGTGGATTTCGTATCTTTTCTCCATTGTCTTCTGCAATTGTGTTGCTTGTTTTTTCACGGATGAATCTTCAATTTCTTCAATTATAGAAGTAACACTTTCGAATTCTTTTTCTGATTCAGTTATACTCTCTTTTTCCTTATCAATATGGCCTTTTCTTTTATCGACTATTTTTAGTGCTTCATCTGAAAGTTTAACGATCTGGTCGTACTCCTTCATACCCAAAGATATGATTTGTTCATAAATCTGCTTTTCCTGCTTCTCTAACTTCACAAGAGGTTCTTGCTGTTCCTCAAAAACCTTTTCCACTGAAACTACTTTCTCAAGCTCGTCGAACATTTTTTCCTCCGGTGTTTGTTTATTCATACATCCGGCAAGACTTAAAGCACCAGCCACTATCATTGTGTACAAACCGATTTTTTTTAATATAGACAAAATAAAACCTCCTCACAGGTACCAATTTTACTATAGCGATTGTCGTGTTTTTTGACAATAAATAAGGAATAAGGAAACCAGGTACAGTAGTGCCAGACGCATTTGAAAGAATAGTTCAAGCTAAACTTTATTTCGAAAAGGCGTTAAAGCTTGTCCTTGCCATTAAATATATTCAATCACCTTCCTGTTTATGACTTAGGCGCAAGCCTATACCAATTTTCAATATCCGCATAGGCTATAACAATCGACCCGCCAGAAAACGCGGGCGAAATCATACAAGAGGGGGGGTTCCTTAATGTACGGTTACGGTTATGGTTATGGATGCGGATACCCGGTTCAAGGGGCCGGCTTTGGCGGCGGTTTTGCTTTGATTGTAGTTCTATTCATACTGCTCATCATCGTTGGCTGCTCTTACACGAAATTCTAAGTCATTGGAGGGTGTCCCAAAAAGGCATAAACCTTTGGGCACCCTCTTTATTTTTGGTGGAGCTATAAAAATAGCCGTTGATTTCCGTTCCAGGCGCCTCGCCGGCTGGCGGCTGTGGTGTCACATCTGTCCAGCTGATCACACAGAACTCTTGGCGCCCTCCCTCCAATCAACTCAGTTCTCAGGTTTCTAAAATTATAAATTATCGCAAATAAACCTCCCCCATTTGAGTCATCCTCTTTTTCACCTGTGGTAATAAGCATTTTGATAGTTAACTTTTTATAATTCTTTTGTTAGACTAAAAATTATTACATATGTTAAGAAACCAAGAGGTGAAGTTAATGTTGACGATGGATGATATTGTCCGCGATGGACATCCGGTCCTCCGCAAAGTGGCGGCAGAAGTTCAGTTGCCTCCTTCTCAGGAAGATCAGGACATTTTGAAAAGTTTGATTGAATACGTTAAAAATAGCCAGGAACCAGAGATCGCCCAAAAACACGGCCTTCGGCCTGGAGTCGGACTGGCCGCTCCGCAAATTAATGTTTCAAAACGAATGATTGCTGTCCATGTAAATGACGAAAAAGACAATCTGATCAGCTATGCGCTTTTTAATCCAAAAATAATCAGCCATTCTGTAGAAAAATCCTACCTCTCAGCTGGTGAAGGCTGTCTGTCGGTAGATGAATCGATCCCCGGCTACGTGCCTAGATATGCAAGGATAACGGT
>DMSR01000466.1 GCA_003457145.1 Bacillus sp. (in: firmicutes) | reverse complement strand
TGGATGTATAGAAAAAATAAACTTCTGCGGCTTTCCGATAAAGGAGTAAGTTTATTTTTTCTATACATCCAGCCATGGTTTCTATTTATCTTTTACCTTAAGAAGCCTTAATCCGTTCAAAGTAACGATCAATGTCGCTCCCATGTCAGCAAAAATCGCAATCCAGAGGGTGAGCCAACCTGGGATAACAAGCAGCAGGGCGAGCAGCTTGACGCCTATTGCAAATGTGATGTTTTGTTTGATAATTGTTAGTGTCTTACGGCTTAGTTTTATTGTAAAAGGCAATTTTTGCAAGTCATCGGCCATCAATGCGATATCGGCAGTCTCAAGTGCAGTGTCTGTTCCTGCTCCACCCATCGCGACGCCAACCGTAGCAGCTGCGAGTGCGGGTGCATCATTGATGCCGTCACCTACCATTGCCACTTTCCCGTGGTTTTTCTGTAAAGTTTTAATGAAAGCCAACTTATCAGCAGGCAGCAGCTCAGACTCAATATCAGACACACCCGCTTGTTTGCCAATGGCATGGGCTGTACCGCTATTGTCACCGGTAAGCATGATTGTTTTCTCGATGCCCAATTCGTGCAGGCGGGAAATGACCGCCTTGCTTGTTTCCCTTACTTCGTCTGCAACTGAAATTAAGGCAAGCAGCTCCACTTCATTGCCCACAGCCATCACTGTTTTGCCGGAAGACTGCAGGGCTGAAATTTCAGTGCGGACTTCTGAAGGGATTCCACCGCTTAATACGGTTTCAAGATATTTTGGACTACCGATATAATAATTCATTCCCTCAACAGTACCCTTGATTCCTTTTCCGGTTACTGAAGAAAAACCTTCGATAATCATTTCCTTATAGTTAATCTTATCTGATTCAGCTTTGCGGACGATCGAAGCAGCAAGCGGATGCTGCGATTTATCTTCGAGTGCCGCAATAACAGATAACAACTCTTTTGGGTCCTGAGAAGACAGCACTTTATAATCAGTGACCGCTGGTATCCCTTTGGTCAGCGTTCCAGTCTTATCAAAGGCAACGGCTTTCAGCATTCCCATTTCTTCCAGGTGAACGCCTCCCTTGACAAGAACGCCATTTTTAGCGGCATTTCCAATCGCAGTCACAATGGAAACCGGAGTTGATATCACCAGCGCACAAGGGCACCCGACAACAAGGACTGCAAGCCCTTGATAAACCCACTCACTCCAATCCGCTCCAAACAAAAGCGGTGGAAGAACTGCTACCAAAGCGGCAACCAGGATAATGACCGGTGTATAATACTTGGCGAAGCGATCGACAAATGCCTGGGAAGGCGCCTTTTCAGCCTGTGCTTCCTCAACGAGATGAATGATTTTCGCAATTGTTGTATCGTCGACCAATTTGGTGATTTTCACTTCGATTAGACCTTCACCATTTAAAGTACCGGCAAAAACTTCATCCCCCGGATGTTTATCGGCTGGTACCGACTCCCCAGTTATCGCTGCCTGATTCACCGAAGAAAATCCGGAAATCACCTCACCGTCCATGGCGAGTTTCTGCCCTGGTTTGACAACCATGATATCGCCAACCTCAATCTCATTGACGCTTACCATGAATTCTTGGCCGTTACGGCGAATAAGCGCTTCTTTGGGGGCAATGTCCATCAATGACCGGATAGACGCTCTCGCTTTATCCATCGAATATCTCTCGAGCACCTCGCTGATCGCAAACAGGATAACAACAATTGCCCCCTCACTCCATTCACCAATGATCGCAGCGCCAATGATGGCAATCGTCATCAAAGCCCTCATATCAAAATCCAGCCTTATGAGGTTCTTCAGCCCACTCTTAAAGAGTGAATAGCCGCCTATTAAGATCGCACCCAAAAAGGAAACGATTGCTTGAAGACTTTCTTCTCCATAATTAAATTGGAAAGAATAGCCCACTATTATAAGCATCAAGCTTATTAGTACAGAAAAATTTTCTCTCCAGAATGACTTCTTTTCTTCAGGAACTATCTCTGCCTTATCTGGAATAATTTTGAGGTTTTCAAATGCCCCTGCTTTCTCCAGTTGGGCAATTGAGGCTTTTCCGAATACGGTCAACTTAGAGGCGCCAAAGTTTACTTTTGCATCAAAAACACCATCCAGGTGTTTTACGTTCTGTTCGAACTTTCCGGCACAGCTTGCTCAGGTGAAGCCCTGTACGCGATAAATATTTTTTTCTCCTGATTGTCCTGCTGCTTCAGTCATGGCTCTCCATCTCCTTCTGATGCTCAAATGCTAGATGTATAAGCTGTTTTACATGTTCGTCAACTAGGGAGTAAAACACTAACTTTCCCTCTTTGCGATATTTTGCAAGTCCCAGATTCTTTAATAAACGCAAATGATGAGAAGCTGTAGCGGTTGAGGCGCTGACAATTGTCGCTACATCACAAACACATAGTTCCTTCTCTAGAAATAAGGCATAGGCTATCTTTATCCTCGTTTCATCTGATAAAGCTTTGAAAATCTTTGCAGCTGCAAGCGTATTTTGTGCGGTTAACTGCGAGGTAACCCGATCAACTTTTTCACTATCGATACAGTTAACCTGGCAGACATCATAATCTTTCATCAGAATCACCCCACTCATTCAAACATTGGTTTGATTATATTCTATTCAAAAGAACGTTTGAATGTCAAACAAAATAAAACCAGGATTTCTCCTGGTTTCCGCTTGATTGCACTTTTCGGCTTAAGTACAAGGTATCTATAATAGAAATCATTCTTGCCTTTTGATCAAAAGAATCCATACTTACACGATTTCTTGGCTTCGATCGTCAGCAACTTTTTTAAAGTAATAGCCTAGCTGCACTAGTCCGACTGCAATTAAAGAAAGCAACATATTAAAAAAGACTGCAAAGATAGCAAGATCCATAACTTCCAGGAATAGAGCATAAAGAAAGCCAACGAATCCGAACAAAGAAATCGTAATCAGAAAATGCATTCTTGGAATAAGAAATGTTATGATGCCGCTTAATAACAGGACAAGCGATCCCATAATGAAAAAATGAAGACTGAATAAAAGCCAAAACCCCACACAAATTCCCCCAGTTTCACGTTGTTTTTTGAAAGGGAAACAAATCTTTCCATTCCCCTGCTTTTCAATTTCCCTCTGGGTCCTGTTTTAAAACTCTATGTGGAAAAGATTAGTATAATGAGAATCTCCAATAGAAAGATTTTAGCTGCTTCTTTTTTCTCCGAAATAAGCTGCACTTGTTGAAAAAAGTGTCTATTTATATCCTGTCATCCCATATCCTATTTAAAATCGTCTCTTCATTAGAAACAACAATTTCAAAAACATCTGGATTCGTCATTTCCATGAGACAATCATAACCGAAGTTTTCGTTAAAATATCTCATTAACAAGGTTGACATGTTACCATGGCTGACCAATACAATATTTTCCTCAGGAGAACACAATACATCTTCAAGAATTGACTTGGCCCTTTCCATTGCCGCCGTATGAGATTCCCCGCCCTCGAAAACAAGATCAAAATCTTCGAAGCTTTGCTTTAGTTTATCTCTCCAATCTTCAAAGCTAACTGAGCTGAGGACCCTTTCACCGAGCCTGCTGTCTTTAACTATATTGATATTCCTTACATCAGAAAGAGGCTTAATGGTATCGACCGCCCGTTTGAAAGGACTGGAGTAAATGATATTAACTTCTTTATGTTTAAAGAAATCAACCAGGGCAATTGCCTGTCTCCTTCCTTGTTCTGTAAGCGAGGCACTTGTGGGCTGACCTGTTGCGCTGGCATGCCGGACCAGATAAACTGTTTTCACTTTCAACCTCTCCTTTACTCGATTATTTTTAATGGAATGCTGATTTCCATGAAGTCTTCAGAAATAACCGTATTCGCAAATATCTTTCCTGCCTCATCCTCTAGCATCTTCCAATCGCCGCGGTCATACCGAGAGCTAATATGGGTAAGGCAAAGTTTTTTCACACCGGCTTTGAGTGCTGTATCTGCTGCCTGCAGAGT
>DMSR01000545.1 GCA_003457145.1 Bacillus sp. (in: firmicutes) | reverse complement strand
AAAGGTGAGTGCTACTATGAGTTATGTTGTAGAAATGTTGAATATCCGGAAGGAATTCCCGGGTATTGTAGCCAATGATAATATTTCCTTGTCATTAAAAAAGGGAGAGGTACATGCACTTTTGGGTGAAAATGGTGCAGGGAAATCAACCTTGATGGGTGTATTGTTCGGGATGTATCAGCCAGAAAAAGGGATGGTTAAAGTCAATGGGGAAGAAGTGCGTATTTCCAACCCGAATGTTGCTAATCGTCTTGGGATCGGCATGGTGCACCAGCATTTTAAATTGGTTGATAATTTTACCGTTACAGAAAATATCATCTTGGGCAGTGAACCTTTGAAGGGAATTGTACTGGATATAGATAAGGCTGCCAAGAGAATTGAAGAACTTTCAAAGTATTATGGGTTGAATGTGGATCCTCATGCGAAAATCGAGGATATTTCAGTAGGTATGCAGCAACGAGTAGAAATCTTGAAAATGCTTTACCGTGAAGCAGATGTTCTTATATTGGATGAACCGACAGCAGTCTTGACCCCAATTGAAATCGAAGAATTGATGAAGATTATGCGTAACCTTATAAATGAAGGAAAATCGATAATAATCATTACCCATAAACTAAAAGAAATTAAGGCAGTAGCTGACCGTTGTACAGTTATTCGCCGTGGTAAATCAATCGGAACTGTCAATGTGGCAGATGCGAGTGAGGCAAGCCTTGCTGAAATGATGGTAGGCCGTAATGTTTCATTCAAAGTGGATAAGGAAGAAAGTACTCCTGGTGAGGTAGTACTTCAAATAGATTCTCTGTCTGTGCTGAACAACAGAAAAGTAATGGGCTTAAAGGAATTTTCGCTTGAAGTAAGAGCAGGAGAAATTGTAGGTATAGCAGGGGTAGAAGGTAATGGACAATCAGAGCTGGTTGAAGCGATTACTGGTCTCCGGAAGGCGGAATCTGGAAAGGTTTTTGTCAGCGGTGAGGAAATTACCAACCTGGCGATTCGTCAAAGACTTGAAAAAGGAATAGGCCATATACCTGAAGACAGACAGAAACGCGGTTTGGTGTTGGATTATACATTAGAATCCAACATGGTTTTGGAAATATATAATAAACCTCCTTTTTCAAAGTTTGGTTTATTAAATGAGTCGGCAATGAAAGCGTATGCTCAAAAAATCCTTACGAATTTTGATGTTCGTTCCGGGGAAGGTGCAGCTTCTATTGCGAGAACCCTGTCAGGTGGAAACCAGCAGAAAGCAATCATCGGCAGAGAACTGGAGCTTGACCCTAAGCTGTTAATTGCAGTACAGCCAACCCGCGGACTTGATGTCGGCTCAATCGAATACATTCACAAAAGCATAATTGAACATCGTGATAAAGGAAACGCTGTATTATTGATTTCTTTAGAGCTTGATGAAGTTTTACAGCTCTCAGACCGTATTGCCATTGTAAACAATGGAGAGCTTGTAGGGGTTGTAAATGCTTCTGAAACGGATGAAAATGAAGTAGGCCTCATGATGGCAGGCGTGTCTAAGGAGAGAAGCATATGAGAAACACCATCGTATCATTGATATCCATAATATTGGGACTAGTTGCTGGAGGAATATTAATGCTTTTTATCGGAAGCAATCCGATTGAAGGCTATTCATATTTAATGCAGGGGGCACTTAAGAATTTAGAGCGGATCGGTAATACATTGGCCACGGCAACCCCGCTCGTTTTTACCGGTCTGTCTGTAGCCTTCGCTTTCCGTACGGGCCTTTTCAATATCGGTGCATCGGGCCAGATGTTAATTGGCGGTCTGTTTGCAACTGCAATTGGGCTGACTTTTGATTTCTCCAGACCAGTCCTGCTCCTTTTCATGATCCTGGCTGGTCTTATTGGCGGTGCTCTCTGGGCGTTTATCCCTGGCTTGCTCAAGGCAAAGTTCAATGTTCATGAGGTTGTTTCGACGATCATGATGAACTGGATTGCATATTGGACAGTTTATTATGTTGTCCCCGGTTACTTCAAAGGAGAATTCCTTGAAACTGAATCAAAAAAGTTAGCTGAATCAGCTACATTGAGAACGCCATTCCTAACCGATATGTTCGATGGCTCTTATATTAATCTCGGCATTTTCCTGGCGGTCATTGGAGTCATAATCATTGGATTTATCATCAACAAAACTACTTTAGGATTTGAATTAAAAGCAGTGGGATTCAACAGGCATGCCGCTGAATATGCAGGTATGAAAGTAAATAGAAACATTATCTTATCCATGTTGATCTCCGG
Source organism: Bacillus sp. (in: firmicutes) (assembly GCA_003457145.1). Classification (GTDB taxonomy): domain Bacteria; phylum Bacillota; class Bacilli; order Bacillales; family Cytobacillaceae; genus Mesobacillus. The sequence continues at coordinate 7,549 of DMSR01000545.1, read as the reverse complement.
TGCTCTTGCTGGTGTTGGCGGTGTTGTACTATATACAGGGAATGCTTCGAGCATCCAAATTGGAATTTTGCCTTTCCAAGGATATGATGGCATCGCAGTAGCGCTGCTTGGTGCTAATTCACCAGTAGGAGTCTTTTTTGCTGCAATTCTTTTCGGAATTCTTTATTCCGGTACAGGCTTTATGAATGCCATGACTGAAATCCCTCCTGAATTAGCAAATACAATTATCGCGATTATTATTTATTTTGCTGCTACAAGCGTATTGATCGAGCGGTTACTTAATAAGTTCCGAAAGAAAAAATCGGACGAAAAAGGGATCAATGGGTCTGTAGTCAAGAAGGGAGATTCATAAGATGTGGACAATAATAGAGCAAATATTTCCTTATGCGATTATCTTTACAATTCCTCTTCTTATTACAGCATTAGGCGGCTTATTTAGTGAAAGAAGCGGTATTGTCAATATTGCCCTGGAAGGCTTAATGGTAATAGGAGCATTCGCTGGTGCACTTTCAATCCATTATCTTAGCGGAATATTAGATAACAATACATTAGTTCTTTGGCTAGGACTCCTAATTGCAGTAATTGCTGGGATACTATTTTCTTTATTGCATGCTTTTGCAAGTATTAATTTAAGTGCGAATCAGATTATCAGCGGTACAGCCATCAACTTGATTGCAACTGCACTGACTGTTTTCTTGGCCAGGAATATAACTGGTAGTGGAAACATTCGTATCACGAGCGGATTTTCACCATCGAATGTTCCTTTTCTATCGGATATTCCGATTATTGGTGCTTTATTTTTCACGAAAACATATCCAACAACTTGGTTTGTCTTATTGATTCTCTTAGTGAGTTCATTTGTTTTGTATAAGACAAGGTTTGGACTTCGCTTAAGATCTTGTGGAGAATTCCCTCAAGCAGCTGAAGCAGCGGGGGTCAATGTAAGAAGAATCCGTTATAGTGGTGTTTTGATTTCCGGTGCTTTCGCAGGTATGGGTGGCGCTCTGATTATTGTAACTTATGCGGGAGAATTCACTGGAACAGTTTCAGGTCTTGGATTCTTGGCATTAGCCTCTTTGATTTTTGGGCAATGGAAGCCATTTGGTGTACTGGCAGCGACTTTCTTTTTCGGTTTCGCGAGTACAATCGCAAACGTTTCTCAGGTCATACCGGAATTAGCTGTGTTTCCGCCAATCGTGTTGAAAATCTTCCCTTACGTTGTCACACTCATTGCTTTAGTTGTGTTTTCGAAGTCTTCCCAAGCTCCTAAGGCTGTCGGGGAAACCTTTGATTCAGGAAAACGTTAAACTTTTCAATTCAAGAAGCGGAAGAGGAGAACCAAAAACGAGGTGTCCAATACTGGATACCTCGTTTATTTTTGCTCGATTAATTAATACATAGGGGTAGAACTGATTATTGGTTATTTTGCTTGAAGTAATGTGGCTGGAGTTAAAGTAAAACGAGGCTTACAGCGCCTGAATTAGTGGTTCAGGAAACGGAGAAAAATTTGCAGGTAAATCTTATCTTCTAAACGGTTTATATGATAAAATCAAGGAAGAACTGGTTAAAAATTACAATAGTGAAGAAGGCATGTAAAATGAAGCTGTCTTTATATCTGGACGACAGAGAAACAGAAAAAATCTTTTCTTATTTACGTTGGATTTTCCTGATCGTCGGTGTTCTAGTTTTTTATTACCCGCCACTTGCGGACAGGCTGCAATTCACTAAGGAATCCTTTTCTCTTCTCCTGTCTATAGGGTTAATTTATATGACGGCTGCCCAAATTGCTCTTATAAGGTTATCCCCAGGGAATCAGCATTTTGCTGTCTTGGCAAAAGCGGGAATCATTTTTGATTATATCGCACTTATCTGGCTGCTCGTCCTTACTAATGGAGTTATGTCACCTCTGTTTCCTATCTCCTATTTACTGGTTATGCATGCAACAATCTACTGGAGAACCAAAGGGGCAGTATTATCCTCGTTTTCCTTGACGGTTGGATATTCCATTATATATGTGACACAAGCTCAATTTGATTTTTATACATCATTTGTATTTATCATTAATATACTGTTCATTTGGATAGTTGGAGTGTTCGGCTCATTGATTGTCATCCGAGAAAGGAAGCACTTCAGGCAGAAGGAAATCTTTCAGGAACTTATGTTTACTGATTATTTGACTGGATTGTATAATCACCGCCACTTCCAGGAGCAATTAAGGGTGCTCACATCTTCTGGGCAAAATTTTTTGCTTGTAATGGGTGATATTGATTATTTTAAACAAGTAAATGATCAGTTTGGTCATCTTACTGGAGACCAGATCTTAAAGAGAATCGGGAATGTCTTTCAGGAGCTTTCTGTTAAATATGATGCACAGGCATTCCGATATGGCGGGGAAGAGTTTTCATTTCTGCTGCCACCCATGGATGAGGGGAATCAAATCAGTTTTTTTGATGATTTATATGGAAGACTTGCTATAGAAGAATTAAGTGAGCAATGCACATCCGTTACCATGAGCTTTGGTATTGCTTCTTCCAAGGCTGGTCTGTCACCAGATCAACTGCTGGGGTACACAGATCAGTTATTGTATACCGCAAAGGAATCAGGAAAAAATCAGGTTAAGTTTGAGACAGGAAATACCTATAGGTATTCAGCAGCGGATGCGGAAATTGCAGCTGCGAGGCAGTAAAAGCTTCCCAGTAGGGAGCGTTTATTACATGGGTTTCCTATTACTTGAATTATACAAATACTGAAAGGTATAGTTAGAGTACATTTATAGGAATATTAAAGATAGGCACAACATTGTATACATAAGAAAGAAAATGTTTTGTTTGTTCGAATAGGGTAAAAAGGATTGGAAGGAATAATTGATGGTTTTTATAATTAAAGGAGGATTTCAATGGCTGTAATTTCGGAAACAATCAAGGATATGAAAGGCTATAAGCTCCATATAGTTAAAACAGAGAAGTTTAAGACGAATACGATTGTCTGGAAAATGAAAACACCGCTGACAAGCGAGAATGTTACGAAGCGCGCGCTGCTTCCATACGTGCTGCAAAGCAGTTCTCAAGCGTTTCCCTCGACATCGAAGCTCCGTTCTTATCTTGATGAGCTTTATGGCGCAAACCTTTATGTTGATGTTTCAAAAAAGGGTGAATACCAAGTTATCAGCTTTTCACTTGAAATCGCAAATGAAAAATTCTTAAGTGATCCGGAGCCATTGCTTAAGAAGGGAATGAAGCTCATTGCTGAAATTCTGGTGAATCCTCTAACCCAGAATGATACCTTTGACAAGGAAACGGTTGAAAAGGAAAAACGGACATTAAAGCAACGGATTCAGTCAGTTTATGATGATAAGATGAGATACTCCAATTTCAGGCTTGTACAGGAAATGTGCAAGGGGGAGCCATATGCACTCCATGTTAATGGGAATATTGATGACATACCAGGGATTAATGAGCAAAATCTATATTCTTACTATAAACAAGCTTTTGCTGAAGACGAACTTGATTTGTATATTATCGGGGATGTAGAGGAAATAGAAGTCCAGTCAATTGCCGAAAGTCTCCTGCGATTTGAGGGGCGTGAACCTTTAAAAGTCGAGTCAGGACAAACAAGGAATTCAGAAGAAAAAGTAGTGAAAGAAAAAGAAGATGTTAAGCAGGGGAAATTGAACATTGGGTATAGAACGAATGTCCTCTATGGAGACGAGGATTATTATGCACTCCAGGTTTTCAATGGAATATTCGGCGGTTTTTCCCACTCGAAACTGTTCCTGAATGTCAGGGAAAAAGCAAGCCTTGCGTACTATGTAGCGAGCAGGCTCGAAAGCCATAAAGGTTTGATGATGGTCATGTCAGGTATTGAGTTCGATAACTTCGACCTGGCAGTAAAAATAATCCGTGAACAGATGCAGGCAATGCAGGCTGGGGATTTCACCGAACAGGAAATTGCCCAGACAAAAGCGGTCATTGAAAACCAAATGCTTGAAACTCTTGATACTGCAAGAGGGATGGTAGAAGTGCTTTACCATAACGTCGTCTCGGAACAACCAGTCAGTCTTGATGATTGGCTGCAAGGAATGAGCAGAACAACGAAGGATGAAATCATTAGGGTAGCGAACAAGGTGAAAATGGATACCATCTACTTCTTAACTGGATTGGAGGGGAATAAATAATGGAAAAGATCATTTTTGAACAGCTTCAGGAAGAGATGTACTATGAAAAGATGCAAAATGGTCTGGATGTCTATATCCTTCCTAAGAAGGGCTTCAATAAAACATACGCTACATTCACGACAAAATATGGTTCAATTGATAACCATTTCCTTCCTCCAGAAAAAAGTGAATTTGCTAAGGTTCCAGATGGAATAGCTCACTTCCTTGAGCACAAGTTATTTGAAAAAGAAGATGGAGATGTGTTCCAGCAATTTAGCAAGCAGGGGGCTTCCGCTAATGCTTTCACATCTTTTACACGTACGGCTTATTTATTTTCAAGTACCTCAAACGTGGAAAAGAACCTGGAAACGTTGATCGACTTCGTTCAAGAACCGTATTTTACTGAAAAGACAGTCGAAAAAGAAAAGGGAATCATCGGCCAGGAGATTACGATGTATGACGATAATCCTGATTGGAGACTTTACTTTGGACTGATTCAGAATATGTATAAGAATCACCCAGTAAGCATTGATATCGCAGGTACGATTGAATCCATATCCCATATAACAAAGGATATGCTTTATGAATGCTACGAAACGTTCTATCACCCAAGCAATATGCTGCTGTTTGTAGTAGGACCGGTCAATCCTGACGAAATGATGGGGATGATCAAGGAGAATCAGGGAAGAAAAGAATACAAAAATAAACCGGAAATTCAACGTAAATTTGATGAAGAGCAAGCTAGCGTTGCAGAAAAGAAAAAAGTTCTCAAAATGAATGTCCAGACATCAAAATGCCTTGTGGGCATTAAGGCTACCAATCCAATCCAATCCGGCAAGGAAATGCTTAAGAATGAGCTTTCCATCAACGTCATGCTAGATATCTTATTTGGGAAGAGCTCGGAAAACTATACTGAATTATATGGTGAAGGCCTTATAGATGATACTTTCTCATATGATTATACGCAGGAAAAGGGGTTTGGCTTTGCCATGGTCGGCGGGGATACGAATAATCCTGATTTGCTTGCAGAAAAGCTTGAGGGTATGCTTATGAATGCAAAGGAAGGCTCTGCCCTGTCGGAAGACAGCCTTTCGAGAACGAAGAAGAAAAAAATTGGCGCTTTCCTTCGGGCTGTCAATTCACCGGAGTATATTGCAAATCAATTTACCCGGTACGCATTCAATGAAATGAATCTATTCGATGTCGTCCCGGTACTTGAAAGCCTGACCTTGAACGATATTAAGAATGCAGCTGAAAGCTTGATTTCACAAGAGCGTCTGACCGTCTGCCAGGTTGTCCCGAAAGGTAAATAAATCCAGTGAATAATCCTTGCGCCGGTAAAAGCCGGCGCATTGTTTTATATTAGAACATATGGAGAGGACCAATTATATGAAAAAGTTCGCACTTGTTACAGGAGCAAGCGGCGGTTTAGGACAGGCAATATCTTTAAAGCTTGCTGCAGAGGGTTACTCACTCTACCTGCATTACAATAATAACGATGAAGGGATGAAAGCTTTGCTTCAGCAGGTTAGAAAGTTTGGAGGCGAATTTATTCCGATTAAAGCAGATTTGTCATCGAAAACTGGATTTCTGGTGTTAGCGGAAAATATTTTTTCCCTTGATGCAATTGTCCATAATGCAGGAAATGCAGTCCATGGCTTACTCGGGGATCTTCAAGAAAAGGAAGCAGAGGACTTGATACAAGTACACATAACATCACCGCTCTTGTTAACGAAAAAATTGATTCCCAAGCTTATTCAGAAAAAAAGCGGCAGCATTGTGCTTATTTCTTCCATTTGGGGCCAGACTGGAGCAGCTTGTGAAGTTGCTTATTCAATGGTTAAAGGTGCACAGATCTCTTTCGCAAAAGCATTAAGTAAGGAACTTGCTCCCTCTGGTGTCAGGGTCAATGCTGTTGCACCCGGAGCAATATTCACGCCAATGCTCAATAATCTATCGCATGATGAGTTGGACTCAATTGCAGAAGAGATTCCAGCCGGGAGACTTGGGACACCAGACGAGGTTGCAGACAGTGTTGAGTTTCTTTTATCAGAAAAGGCTGCCTATATTACAGGCCAGGTCCTTGCCGTAAACGGCGGATGGTATGCTTAAAGGAATTTGTGTCAATTTTTTAAAAGGTATCGCTTGATGAATAATATAGGCGAATCGTATGCAAAATAACCTTGTACTATTTTAGACAAGGAGGTTGTCAATATGTCCGTTTTGGATAATTGGAATCAATGGAAGGATTTCTTGGGAGATCGACTTCATCAGGCAGAGGACCAGGGAATGAGCAAGCAAGTGGTAGGCGACCTAGCATACCAAATCGGGGATTACCTCGCTAAGAACGTAGATCCGAAAAATGAACAAGAAAGAGTCCTGACAGACCTTTGGTCAGTTGCAAGCCCTGAAGAACAGCATGCAATCGCTACTATGATGGTAAAGCTCGTTCAAAACAACGGAACTAAACAATAACTATTTTTTCTGAATGCAGAGGAGACGAGATGCTCCTCTCTTTTTTTTTGCACTTTTCAGCTTATTTAAGGTTCAAGCGAATTTTCGCAGCTGGCCGGCACTATTCGATAGAGTGTGCTCTCGCTATTAAATTCTCCCTTGTTTTTCCTTTCATCTTGTTGGAAAATCATATATTATAGAAGCTAGATGTTTTATGTCAAAATGTGTCGCAGACGTATGGCAGAGGAGGACAATGATGGAGAAAAAAGAATGGTACTTGGAATATGAGATTAAAATTAACCGTCCAGGACTGCTTGGTGATATTTCTTCTTTGCTTGGGATGCTGTCTATAAACATTGTCACGATTAATGGGGTCGATGAAGGAAGGCGAGGCCTGTTGATCCTTGCTAAAGACTATGACCAGATAGAACGATTAGAGTCAATTCTAAGTACAATGGATACAATAAAGATTATTAAGATTCGTGAGCCAAAACTTCGTGACCGACTTGCCGTCATGCATGGGAGATATATCCAGCGTGATGAGGACGATAAAAAAACATTCAGGTTTGTAAGGGATGAGCTTGGACTCCTTGTTGATTTTATGGCAGAATTGTTTAAGCAGGAAGGGCATAAACTGATTGGAATTCGAGGAATGCCTCGCGTCGGCAAGACGGAATCTGTTGTTGCAGCAAGTGTTTGTGCAAATAAAAGATGGCTGTTTGTTTCGTCTACGTTATTGAAGCAGACGATCCGCAATCAATTGATTGAGGACGAGTATAGCTCTGAGAACCTATTTATTATCGACGGGATTGTATCTACGAGAAGGGCTAATGAACGGCACTGGCAGCTTGTGAGGGAAATCATGAGATTGCCTGCTTGCAAAGTGGTGGAACACCCTGACATTTTTATTCAAAATACGGAATACACAATGGATGATTTTGA
>DMSR01000235.1 GCA_003457145.1 Bacillus sp. (in: firmicutes) | reverse complement strand
TCATATCTTCCATGTTCGCATCTTCGATGATTGAGATCACTCCAAGGATTGGAAGCCCAAGACCCCTTTCAACATCTTGCTCATTTTTAACCGTATTATCAAAGTATTCCAATAAGAAAGCCAGTCCCACACCAGTCATTAGACCTACTACTAAAGCGATAGCAATGTTCAAAATCGGCTGTGGCTTTATCGGCGCTTGGCCTTCGGCTACAGTTGCAGTCGCGAGGATGCTGACATTATCGACATTCATGATCGTGACGATTTCTTCTTTGAAAACATTTGCGATTGTGGTTGCGATTTCAGCTGCTTGATTTGCATCTTCATCCCGAACCGAAATATTCACAACCTGTGATCCCTTCTCGCTACCTACAGTAATCATTTCATTCAACTGTGCAGCTGTCAGATCAAGGCTCATCTCATCGATCACCAAATCTAGAATCCTTGGGCTCTTAATGATGACATTATATGTTTCGATTAATTGCAGATTTGTCTGTAATTCACTTGGATTGTAGATTGCCTGATCCGTTTTCGATTGATTGACCAGGATTTGAGTCGATGACTGATAGATTGGCGTTAAAAAGAAGAAACTGACAATGCCACTGACCATTACAGCAGTCAAAGTGATTGCCAGGATGAGGAGAATTCGTTTCTTCAAGGTATCCAACAACTCTTTTAAGCTAATAGTCTCTTCCATTAGGTCCTCCTGCTTATGTATTGGTTAAAACCTTTGAGTATTATAGCACGAAAACTTGTAAATTTTGCTGTTTCTTGTCATAATTTTAGTAAACTTGTAAACTTTCCCTATTCTATTATTATTAAAACCTTTTTATCCATCTTTTTGTAGCTTTTTTAATAAATGGTATTATTTACATATTAACGCGGAAGGGTTGTTTCCATTCATGAAAAAATTTCTCGTCATTATGCTTACAATTGCCTGTATCTTCATACTGCTTATTGGAAATCATCAATGGAACGAAAAGGTTCGAGTTAATAGCCATTCTTCTACTGTTCTAACAGAAGTAAAAGCTAAGGATCACCAGCAGGGTGAGCAGACCGAGAGAATGCTTGACTTTGCCAAGAATTGGCCCACGGATGCCCGGAATCTCTTTCAAGTGGCGCTTGATGAGGGACGGCCATATGAAATCTTAATTGCCGGCTCTCCGGCACTAGGTACAGAACCAGGCGGCTGGTCCTCCATTGTAAAGACAGAACTGGAAAAGGTGTATGAAGATACTGTTGCAGTCACTATAAAAGAATATGATTTGACTTCACAGCAAGTGGTCGAAGAGAAAAAACATGAGGAGCTGGCAGCAGAAAAAGCAGATTTGATTTTGCTGGAGCCATTTATTTTAAAGGATAACGGTTATGTCGCTAATGAACGGTCAGCCGACTATTGGACAGAAATGATTGATTCGATTAAGGCGAAAAAAACGGACACCATTGTGATTCTTCAGCCTGCCAACCCTTTATCTAATGCGAAATATTATCCGCTGCAGGTAGAAGGGCTTAAAGCATATACCGAAGCAAACAGACTTCCATACCTGGACCATTGGAGTGCCTGGCCTAAGACAGAAGCCGAAATGCGGGATTACATCGAACTGACTCGGGACCCAAGCTTTCCAAATGAAAAGGGACATCAGGTTTGGGCGGATTACTTGATTAAGTATTTTATCTCTAAATAACATAAAAAACTGGTGACCTATTATTAGGCTCACCAGTTTTTTTTGCTCCAGCTTTCACTGACTCATCGTTCTTGATGAATAATCTTATCAAGGAAATCAAGCACCTCAGCCCGCAAATTTTTATCCTGCAGCGCGAACTCAATGGTTGTTTTGACAAAGCCAATCTTTTCTCCGATATCATATCGTTTCCCTTCAAAGTCATAGGCAAATACTCGCTGGATTTGATTTAGCTTCTGGATGGCATCCGTTAGCTGTATTTCACCTCCAGCTCCTGTTTCCATTTGATCAAGGAACATGAAAATTTCCGGAGTGAGGATATACCTTCCCATGATTGCTAAATTGGAAGGAGCCGTCCCGGGTTCTGGCTTTTCTACAAGGCTCTCAACCTGGTAACTCCTCCCAGTCTGAATAGATGGATCAATAATTCCATATCGATGGGTCTCCTCGGCCGGTACTGTCTGGACACCGATGACGGATGCGCGGGTTTTTTCATATTGATTCAGCAGCTGCTTAAGACATGGCGTTTCACTCTGGACAATATCATCACCAAGCAGTACCGCAAATGGCTCGTCACCGATAAAGTTGCGGGCACACCAGACGGCATGCCCCAATCCCTTCGGCTCCTTCTGGCGTATATAATGGATGTCTGCAAGATTGGTGGAGTAACGGACCTTATCTAGCAATTCCAGCTTACCCTTCCTTTCGAGGTTCCGTTCCAGCTCTGGCGAATAATCAAAATGGTCCTCAATCGCTCGCTTCCCTTTACCAGTAACAATAATGATATCTTCTATTCCGGAGGCAATCGCTTCTTCAACTATGTACTGGATCGATGGCTTATCCACTATCGGCAGCATTTCCTTCGGCATTGCTTTAGTCGCCGGCAAAAACCGCGTACCTAAACCTGCTGCCGGAATGATTGCTTTTGTTATTTTTTTCATCCATTTTCCCCCATTTATCCTCAAAGGAATTGAAGTCCCTTAGCTGAAAAATCGCTTCAATTAAAGCTTATGGAGGTGAATCATCATTTATGATAGAAGATGATTAAATTGAGTAATACGAAATGATCTTACATACCGAATGAACAAAAAAAAGCAAATGGGCATGTCCGCTGACGGGTTCCCATTTGCTTTATATTATTTTGCTGCCGTATTTTTTAAATCAATTTTTAACTCATCGAGGATTTTTTGTACTGTCATTTCTTTTTCATTTCTGCCTTTTTCATATGCTTTTTTTAAAACATCAAAAAAGTGTTCTTGGTTGAGTCCTGCGTTTACTAAATGTTGTTCCACTACAAGAACCTCCTGATCTACAATGTAATTATTTTATCTGAAAATATCAAAATTGTAAATGCATTTCCAATCTACCATTCTACTTTTTATATTACTAAGTCTATTTTAGTAACTTTGTGTTATAAAATGTCATTTTAGGTATAAAATGCGAAACTTGTATGCTAAAATTATGACAGAAAAGTCTACTATTTTAGGAGCTGAGATTGAATTGAAAAAGAAAGTCGCTGCTTATGCTGCTGTCGCCCTTCTTGCCTCGAATGCCTTTGCCGCAAATGCTTCAGCTTTGACCTATACAGTCCAAACCGGAGATACGCTTTATAAAATTGCTCAAAAAAATAACACAAGTGTTGAAGACTTAAAGAAGACGAATAATTTAACCTCTAATGTAATTTATGTTAATCAAACTCTGGAAGTCACAACTATTCCAGTGACAGCTGTATATTCCAGCAAAGTAACGGCAGCAGGACCGAGCAATACATATACAGTAAGCAGCGGTGACACCCTGATCAAGATTGCCAATAAACATCAAGTTTCCCTGGCAGAACTTATGGTCTGGAACCGGATTAAGGGTCATATCATTCACCCGGGACAAAAACTGATTATTTCAAAAGATGCCGTTTCTCCAGCACTTGAACAGACTGTCCAAGTACCGGCCCCTGTACCAGCAAGCCAATCTTTGTATACCGTTAAGGCGGGTGATACATTAACCAAGATCGGCAGCCACTATTCAATGACAGTGCAGCAGCTAAAAACTTTGAACAATCTTACTTCAGATATGATTTATATTGGACAGACTTTAAAAGTCGCCGGCACCAGCCAGCCTGTAACTCCGCCAGTTCAATCTGACACACCGAGTGCGTCTAACGTAGTCAATGAGGCTTTGAAGCTTTTAGGCGTCCCGTATAAATGGGCAGGAAATACTCCGAGCGGGTTTGACTGCAGCGGATTTATCTATTACGCATTCAACCAGTCCGGCAAACAAATTGGCCGTTTTTCATCCGAAGGTTATTTCAGCCGGGCTTACTATGTCGATCAGCCACAGCCTGGCGATCTCGTATTCTTTGCGAATACATATAAGCCGGGAATCTCCCATATGGGTATTTATATAGGCAATAACGAATTTATCCATGCCAGCTCCTCTGGCGGGGTGATGAAAAGCAATCTTGACAATTCCTATTATAAAAAGCACTTTGATAGTTTCAAACGTTTCTATTAAATAACTTCCAGGCACCTTAGAAAAGGTGCCTTTTTGGTAGTTCACTATCTTATTCCTCAAATGCATCCATTTCAAACATAGCAATAAAGAAAGAGCATCCTTCTGCGCAGGATGCCCTTTCTTCTATTCTCTTACTTATCTTCTTTGTTCTAAAAATTATCGGATATGACCGTATAACTGCTGCTCTGCAGTGGTTGATACCGAACCCGTTCCGCCAACGATATAGATACTGTCAATTTGGGACTGATTGTTCTGCAGGAACGTGTTTACCTTCGCTTCTAACTTTGCTGAGGTCGTCAAAAGGATCGGCCCCGAATGAAGGTTTGCCAATGGCGCACCTGACAGTGCATCAGGGAAAATATCTCCTCTTACAACCGTAAGAGTGTTCAAATTCATCCCAAAGTTCTGCATTCCAAACTTCGCAACGTTGATTGCCACTTCATACCGGTCCTTGCCGCCAATTCTTTCGACATATGCCCCGCTGCGCAGCTGCTTTATTTTATCTGTAACGCTTGTTTTTACTGTGGCAGGTCCGCCAACAATGATGAAGTTATTTATTTCTGGATGGTTTTTAATAAATGTCTGAACAGGGTCGGTGATTGTATCCGATTTTACCAGAAGGATCGGCATACCCGCTGGTCCAGCGATCGTCGATGCAGATAATGCATCTGGAAACACTTCACCGCTTGCAATGATTGCCGTGTCTGATCCCCAGTAATCCGCAACCCTTTCAGCTGTATCTGCAGATACTACAAAGCGGTCTCTGCCGCCAATGCGTTCAATGTCCGTTACACCCAGCTTCCTCAGCTGTGCTTCGACGTTCGTTGACACTGATCCTGCTCCACCTAGGATGATTGCCCGTTGTGCCCCCAGGTCTACTATTTGGTTCTGTATATCAGCCGGCAGGAAGTTCGTTGCTGTCAGCAGGACTGGAGCACCTTCAATCACTGCCAGCGGACCGCCAGATAAAGCATCAGGGTACATATCTCCACGTGCAATGATGACTGTGCCTGTATCATAACTCCATTTGCTTAATTGAGCGCTGACACCTGCAGAAACTGCATACCTGTCTTTACCGGCAATCCTCGAGACGCCGGGCAGCGTCACATTGTGATAGGATCCGACCGCGTTCCCTGAGGATTCCCATGCATACAGGTAAATGCCGTTTATCCCCTTATCCAAAGTGATTCTTTGGCTGAAATTCACGGGGTTTTCAATAGAATCATATTCATAGTTATTATCCGCGATCGACACAAATTTAGCATCGCTGCTTCCCTTTACTGTATAGGCTGAAGATGAACCCTTTGCAAGGCGCAAATCATGGCTGTTTGGATTGGCAACCTGCAAGGTTGGCAGGGTCACGTCAGGGGTTCCATTAAAATTCCCACTCAATTCAAATCGATAGTCCATTTGTGTTTCGTTATAGCTTGTGACAATCAATGAATAATTGCCAGCCGGCAGATTATAAGAGTCCACTCCTGATGGGTAAACCATTTCTTCTGAGTCATTATTATATATAAAATAGTCAATATCATCATGGTTTTGATCTTTCAAAGTGAAAGTCCCGCCAGCGGAAGAGAAACTATACTCGTGATCACTGTATATATCTACCTTGTTAACATAGACTGCTTGAGTTACCGCAAGCGCAGAGAAACCGGATGCCTGTTCTGTGGATGGCTGGAAATCACGATCCTGCAGATGAGAAATAATCTGCTGCTTTCTTCGTTCTTTTTGATAATCCGTCAGACTCTGTTCTTCTGCTGCTGCACCAGCAGGCAGAACAAGGGATGTAAGCAGTGCCGCGGCTGTGAGTGATGAGTATAATTTCATGATAGGTTTCATTTTTCCGCTCCTTAACTAAATTGGAATAATATCCAAATTCATTTTAATCAAATCATTTAGAAATGTAATGAGTATATTTTCACTATTAATATCATACTATATTTGGAAATTTTATCAAATACAAAAATCAATCTAGCTTAAATACGTTCCGAAGATATTAATAGGGCCAATTTAACAATGGGAATTGACCGTCCTGTTACTTTAATAGACTTTCAGCTACGATCGGGGCAATGGTGCCTTCCCCGCCATAAAGGTAGAAGTCTCTTGTATTCGCTACAGATAGAAAGCTGCTTACACTCTCAGGTACACAATCCTTTTTAACCAAAAAAATAGGCATGTTATTTGTAAAAGCGAATTTTGAACCACTTAAAGCATCCGCAAAAACCATACCGTTTGAGAATGCTGCCTTTTTTGCATCAGGACAAACTGAAAATAGCCAGATGATACGGCTGAGGTCATTCATCATCAACCATAAATACCGTGCCTGTCACCATCCGATTTTCGTAGAAAGGGAGATTCTTACGAAAAGACCTTCATAAAAATATATACCTGCTTATTGTCAGAAAGTGATATATTAAATGTATAATTTTACATATTTTATAGATAAAAGGATGGAAAAAATGCCGAAAAATCTTTTATATAAAAATATTGAGGCACTAGAACCAATCAATAAGGTTATTAACGAAGCGGGAGCGGCAGTTAAGGATAAGACCAGGACGATTAAAACAAGCGATATTCCTGAGGTACTGGGAGCCGTGGCAGGTATCGGTGTTGGAGGAGCGGCCGGTCTTGGACTATTGTCCATGCTCGGAATGTCGGGGTTAAGTGCTGTTGGAATTACTACTGGGCTTGCGACTGCTGGATCCATAGTTGGCGGAGGAATGGTCGCAGGGATCGGTGTGCTTGCTGCTCCGGCCGTCCTTCTAGGTGTCGGCGGTTATGCCCTGCTTTCTGCAGCAAAGAAGAAGAAACTGGTACAGGCTAAGGAAGCATTGTTACAGGAAGCGATCAGGAAACATGATGCAATCATCAGAGAACTGAAAAGCGATTTAAACCAAACTCAAGAACGTGTCGAATATTTAAATTCCTTGAACACGCTTCTTACTGGAGCAATTAAAGACTTAAGAGCGGATCTAGCTGCATGAGCCAACATCGCCGCAGTAAATACAATACGACCGAGAAAGAGCTCCAAAAGCTTAAGATTTTAAAAAATCAGGGTGACGACCTGGCCGATTTAAGCAAGAAGATAGAAACGGCCAATCACCAAACAGATGCATCCATTATGGAATCAGAAAGACTGCTTAAAGAGTTGGGAATAAATATAAACAACCGTACAATGAAGACGGACAAAAAAAGCAATCTTATAGTCTACAAAAAAATGGAATTAAGACCTTGGGATGAGATTCTTACAGAGGCTGAAAGTTCTGTCAGCGACAATGTGAGTTTTGATGATCTTTTGACCGTTGAAGAGATCCATGCTGTTGAAAAAAGATTAGGAAATCTAAGAGGGGATTTTCAATCGATTCATAAGCTGGACAAGGTGGATTGGTCCATTTGCGGAGTTGCCGGCATCCTGGCTTCGATCATTGATATTTTTTCAACAGCATGGATCTCAAGGCGCCCGGATCTAGGCAGTGACGGCCACTCAGGCGGTCCGCTATCCAATTTTATAAAAGATAAAATACAAGAAAGCCTTTCTCCACAAGAAATTTCTGCTTTGGAGAAACGGAATTGGGTTCCTTACGATTCAGCTAACTCCAGCGGTTTAAATCAGACCGTTGAAGGATTAGGGGCGAGAACCCACCGTTATCAGTCTCTCGGACACGACCCTTTACTCGGCTTTATCTTTGGAACAATGGATATCTTAAAGGGACAATTCACTGCGATTGATAAGCATGGCAAGCTGATCGTCCAGGCGGTAAATGTATCAGGCAGAGATACAGTGGGAATGAGTATTTTCGAAGCTCTTGCTAGAGTGTTTGGACATATGAAATCTGATATTGCCACGCCAGCCGGCCTTCCCGCACCATTGATGCCCTTGCTGCAATTCCTGCAGGTTGGCAGCATCGGAAAAGGCGGCTATACAATAGGAGAAGTCTCACGAATCATGTACCGGCAAGGCTATGACTTTTCCCATTTCATCGCTATGTCAATACCCGTACTCTTAATTGAAGTGATTGTTCGGATCAGTTATTTTGCCAAGAGGATGAGCGAAGGACATAGCTTTATGGATTCCTTGCCTTTTGACACTCCCGGCAATAAGAAACCGAAGCTTCAGACGATGTTATTCTCAGCTCATCTAATGGCTGCTGCCGCAAATGCAGGTAAAGTCGCCGTATCTCAAAATCCTCTATCGATCAGCTATCCCCAATGGATGGCATTCTTCAAGTATGGATTTCACCAATTGAAATGGGTGGCTTTTGAAAAAGAACAGAACATGTTTGACCATGTCCAAAAGAAGATCGACCAGGAATGGTCCGACATTGATCACCTCTTAAACGATACCTGGAACCAAGTCAGCGGGAAAGCAATAATACTTGGTTAAACTTTGACTGCCTCTTTGTAAAGAGGCAGTTTTTTTCTGTAGTGCCTGTCACCACCCGAAATAAGCAATGAACGATGTTGCATTGCTCTTCATAAAACAGAAAGTTTTTAAACTTTTGGTGTTTTGAATCGTCTAATAAGAAAATAACATTTAGCAATTGCGGGAATGGGGTGAGTATATGGAACATCATGAAAGGATCAATAACTTAATGTCTGAGTATGGGACTCAGGTTCTTCACCTGGCTTATTCCTATGTCAGGAACCGGCAATC
>DMSR01000249.1:2267-2888 GCA_003457145.1 Bacillus sp. (in: firmicutes) | reverse complement strand
TTAAAAGCATTTTCAATCCTTAGTTGCAAGCCGACCACTTCAGGAACATCAAGTCCTAATTCAATCAAAGCCTGGGGATTTGTAAATATCTGTTCTGGACTGCCTTTCGTAAATACTTTACCCTGGTGCATGACAACAATTTCGTCTGCATAACGAGAAGCGTCTTCCATGCTATGGGTAACAAGGATTGTCGACAGGTTTTTCTTTTTATGAAGAGTATAAAATAAATCCATTATTTCTTTCCGCCCACGTGGGTCTAAACCTGCAGTCGGTTCATCTAGTACAATCACTTCCGGTTCCATAGCCAATACACCTGCGATAGCTACCCTGCGCATTTGACCTCCAGACAGGTCAAATGGAGACTTTTCAAGGATCTCCTCTGACAACCCGACGAGTTGAATGGCAGTTCTTGCGCGAGCCTTCGCTTCTTTCTCCGAAACACCGAAGTTCATCGGTCCAAAACTGATATCCTTTTCAACCGTTTCTTCAAATAACTGGTGTTCCGGGAACTGAAAGACAATTCCTACCTTTTCTCGGACGCCCTTTAAATTCTTTTCTCTACGCTTAGCTTTTATTTCCCTGCTGCCAATCAATACAGAACCCTTCGTCGGTTTTAGCAAG
>DMSR01000249.1:0-2243 GCA_003457145.1 Bacillus sp. (in: firmicutes) | reverse complement strand
GGTGCTGCAGTACGGTTGACTTGCCAGATCCTGTATGGCCGATGATTGCCAGATAAGTTCCTGATGGAATATCAATGGATACATCGGAAATGGCCAGTCGTTCAAATGGCGAATCAGCCTGGTAACGATATTCTACATTTTTGAGTGAGATGTCCATAATTCCGTCACCAGCTCTTCTTCTGTTAAGTAGTATTTGGAGAGACCAATTCCCTTGGCTTTTAGCTTTTTGCTCATTTTAATCGAAAATGGTATATCGAGCCCCAGCGTAATAAGCTCCTCATCCATTTGAAAGATTTCTTCCGGCGTTCCTTCACGGTAAAGCTCTCCTTTATTCATGACGAGGATCCTGTCTGCCTTGGCAGCTTCCTCAAGATCATGAGTAATGGAGATCACCGTTATATTTTCCCTGCTTTTTAATTCTCTTACTGTTTCAATTACTTCTTCACGGCCTCGCGGATCCAACATCGATGTTGCTTCATCAAGAATGATGATGGAAGGCTGCAGCGCCAGTACACTGGCAATAGCTACACGCTGTTTTTGACCGCCAGACAGATGGTGCGGCTCTTGATTTAGAAAGGTCTCCATTTTAACCTTTTCTAGAGAATTGTGGACGCGCTCCACCATAATTTCTCTTGGCACGCCATGGTTTTCCAGACCAAAAGCCACATCATCCCGTACCGTTGTTCCAACGAACTGGTTATCAGGATTTTGAAAAACCATTCCAACCTTCTTTCTTATTTCCCAGACGGTATTCTCTGACAAATCAATTCCACAGACAGAGATTGATCCTTCCTGTGGGAATTGCAGGCCATTCAACAATTTAGCTAAAGTTGATTTTCCAGAACCATTATGGCCAACAATCGCCAGCCACTCCCCTTCATGAATATCAAAACTGATATTGTTCAAGGCAGGTGTCTGCTGCTCATGATAACTGAAAGATACATTCTTTATTTCTACAAGGAGCTTTTCCATCTCCTTCCTCCTCTCAACTCTTCTTATCTGACTCTTCTCTATGTATTGTACAAAAAGTTGCGGATATAAAAAAAGCCTGCACCTCTTCCCGGGCGGATGTGTTCCGCAAAAACTCGGTCCATAAAGGACTGGGAAGAAGTGCATGAGCTAGACGAGACAGGCAGGAAGAGCTCCGCGAAAGGTGATGGAAACCCCGTTCCGCAGCAGGATGGTAAACTCAGAGTCCTGACATTCCAGTCATGATAGACCAGCGAGCCCGTTCCCTTTTTTTCAGCCTGCTCATCATAACGCTCGTTTTGGCTTGTGCTGCTATTCTAGTTTCATCAGAGCCTCTGGCCTGATATAAGAAAAAAAGGGGATGAAACAAGTTTGTATAAACTGTCCATCGCCCTTGCCCGAGTGTTTAATGATATTAAACTAACTCGATAATTACCATTGGCGCACCGTCACCGCGGCGTGGTCCAAGTTTCATAATACGAGTGTATCCACCTTGGCGCTCAGCATAGCGTGGAGCGATATCAGCAAATAATTTTTGAACTGCATCTTGGTTAGTTTCTGCGTTTGCAACTTCGTTACGAACCCAAGCAGATGCTTGACGGCGAGCGTGAAGGTCTCCGCGCTTTCCAAGAGTGATCATTTTTTCAACGACTGAACGAAGTTCTTTCGCACGTGTTTCAGTAGTTTCAATACGCTCATTGATGATTAAGTCTGTTGTTAAGTCACGTAGCATTGCTTTACGCTGGGCACTTGTGCGTCCTAACTTTCTGTATCCCATGAGTGTTTCCCTCCTTTGTTGAAGTCATAAGCTGGCGTTTTCCAGCTGACATCAAAATGCCTAGTTAATCGGCAATTAACTAGTCATCTTTACGCAAGCCTAAGCCTAGCTCATCTAGTTTTGCTTTTACTTCTTCTAATGATTTTCTGCCAAGGTTGCGTACTTTCATCATATCTTCCTCTGTCTTATGAGCAAGCTCCTGAACAGTGTTGATACCAGCACGCTTTAAGCAGTTATATGAACGGACAGAAAGGTCTAGTTCTTCAATAGTCATTTCAAGAACTTTTTCCTTTTGATCTTCTTCTTTCTCAACCATGATTTCTGCATTTTGAGCTTCGTCAGTCAAACCGACAAAAATGTTCAAATGCTCAGTCAAGATCTTAGACCCTAGTGCAATTGCTTCCTTAGGACCTGTGCTGCCATCAGTCCAAACATCGAATACCAGCTTGTCATAATTAGTCATTTGCCCTACGCGTGTGTTCTCCACTTGATAAGA
>DMSR01000025.1 GCA_003457145.1 Bacillus sp. (in: firmicutes) | reverse complement strand
TTGCACATAAAATTGATGCAAGTGATAAACCAAACCATCGGAAAGTCCATGCCAAAGTAATGCCCCGCCTTGGTGGGCTGGCCATTTTCCTTGGTGTGATCGCTGGATTCTTTG
Organism: Bacillus sp. (in: firmicutes); assembly: GCA_003457145.1. GTDB lineage: Bacteria > Bacillota > Bacilli > Bacillales > Cytobacillaceae > Mesobacillus. The sequence continues at coordinate 2,621 of DMSR01000025.1, read as the reverse complement.
CTGCTGGCCTCCATACGGAGAGGCTAACAGGTATTTCTATAGGTGCTGTTTTAATTGTCATCCTCGGTATTTTGGATGACAAGTACGAGTTATCGGCAAAGGTAAAACTTCTAGGTCAAATGGCTGCTGCTGGGGTGGTTGTAAGTACAGGATTGACAATTGATTTCATTAGTATACCTTTTTTGGCAAAAATTGATCTTGGAATTTGGGCGATACCTGTAACTGTCTTCTGGATTGTTGCGATAACCAATGCCATAAATTTAATAGATGGGCTGGATGGCCTTGCAGCTGGTATATCCTCAATCGGAATTGCCACCATTGCTTTCATGGCAGGTGCTGCAGGTAAATCACTTATTTTAGCCCTTGCGCTAATACTATTGGGAAGTACGCTGGCGTTCCTGTTCTATAACTTCCATCCGGCTAAAATTTTCATGGGTGATACTGGTGCCCTGTTTTTAGGGTATTCGATTGGCATCCTTTCCCTATTGGGTTTGTATAAGAGTGTTACATTATTTAGTTTTATTGTGCCAATAATAATATTAGGTGTGCCAATATTCGATACAACTTATGCAATAATTCGCAGGGTGGTTAATAAAAAACCGATTGGAGCCCCGGATAAAAGTCATTTGCATCATCGTATTTTGGCGATAGGGCTATCACATCGAAATACGGTTCTTGTAATTTACGCACTAGGAATCCTTTTCAGTGTTTCAGCAATCCTTTTTGAGACATCTACATTATGGGGATCCATGCTGATTGTTTTCGGGTTACTTTTTCTCTTCCAGGTTATTGCTGAATTGATTGGCCTTGTGAATGAACGACATAAACCGTTTATTAAGATGTACAGGAAAGTAACTGGAAAACAGTAAAACGGAAAACCGTTTGTGGCAAAGCTTACAAACGGTTTTTCAAATATCTTTGTGATTTGAGTGATGACAATGCTTAAGGAATTGATATTAATAACAAATCGATATCCGTTTTACCCAGGTGAAGAATTTTTGAAGCTTGAGCTGGATTTTTTATGTGAAAAATTTAGCAAAGTACATATAATCCCCGTTAACAGTGTGGATCATTCGAAAAAGAGGGACTTGCCACCGAATGTTGAAGTTCATCACATCCCGGCTTTTAACAGAAAGAAAAAGTCATTATTTAAGTATGACGGCCTTCTTGACCGACAAGGCCGGGAATGGATTTTTTCAGAGAGAACCACTGCGGGGAAATATGGGATTAAGGGATACGGCAAGATGATTTCCTGGGCGGCAAATGCAGTGAATCTGCGCAATTACATACAAAATAGCTTCATTGAAGCACATAAAGGAACTGAATTTGTTGTTTATTCCTATTGGCTCTCCCTGGCACTGGGTGTGGCTTTCCTAAAAGAAATGTACCCCTGCATCAGCGCTTATTCACGGGGGCATGGTGGAGATATTTATGATTATCGGCATAATCCCCCTTATTTGCCTTTCAAGCATAAGGTGATCGAGAGGCTGAACAGGACCTTTATCATTTCAGGAAATGGTGTACAATACCTATCCGAACAAGCTGGAGGGGTAAATGCCAACCTTGAAATAGCCAGGCTGGGAACGTTGAAGCCAAAGGGAAGGTCAGGCAGTTCCGAAGATGGAGTATTCCGGATTGTCAGCTGTTCGTATATTGTACCGGTTAAAAGGCTGGATCTTGTTGCTAAAAGTCTTGCTGATTGCAGTGAGAAAATCCACTGGACGCATATCGGCGATGGGCCGGGCAGGGAGGAAATTGAACAGCTTGTCAGCATACTTCCTGAACATGTAACTTACGAATTCAAGGGGAATATGGGCAATGATGAAGTTATTCAATTTTATATCAATCATCCACTGGATCTCTTTATCAATGTTAGTTCAAGTGAAGGCATTCCAGTATCTATAATGGAAGCATTCAGCTGCGGGATACCCGCTGTAGCAACGGAGGTTGGAGGTACTGGGGAGCTGGTCAACGACAGAAATGGTGAATTGATTCCGAAGGATTTTGATATAAGAGAACTTGCCCGGATTCTGGATCATGCAGCAAAGTCCTCGTTAGAAGATAGGGAAAAGAAACGAATGGCTGCTTTTGATACATGGAATGAACAGTACAATGCCGAAAAGAATTACTCTAAATTTTCAGGTGAACTTTTGGGCAATGGTGGAGCAGGACGATGACAAAAACAAACAGTTTCCTGAAGAATAGCTTTATCACTCTTGTCAGACAGTTCACGAGTATAGTGATTGGAACATTCCTTATCATTATAATTGCCCGGATGCTTGGGCCTGAGCTGCAGGGAGAATATGCACTGATCACTAATTTCCCTGCGATCTTGATGATGTTTGTAAACCTTGGCTTCAACATTTCGACAGTTTACTATGTAAGCAGGCAGGAGATTGAACCAGGGGAGAGTTTTTTCAATAACTTAATCATTGGTGTAATCCTAAGCTTGATTGGTGTCATTGCCGGATTTATAACCATCTATTTTTTCGGAGACGTTTTATTCAAGGATGTTGATGATCATTCATATGTCTACTTCATTCTAATTGCGCTCCCCTTCATGTTATTAAATACTTTTTTTCAGACGATCTTCCAGGGTATACAGGACTTTAAAGTGTTTA
>DMSR01000030.1 GCA_003457145.1 Bacillus sp. (in: firmicutes) | reverse complement strand
ACAGGTATTTATCAACCTGGTCAGCAACGCAATTACCTATTCACCAAATGGAGGCACTGACCAGGTTGATAAATACCTGTTTTAGCCTGTTTGGATCTCCTTCAATTATCGCATTTGCGCTAGTATGCTCCATTTCAAGCTTGATTTCTTTTTCGGCAGCCCTTCTTTTTAAAATTTCCAGCACATCCGAAATTTCTTGCCTAAGATCAACCTTGCCGATTGTTAATTTAAACCCTTGCTGTTCTATTTTAGAAAGGTCGAGCAATTCCTGAATAAGTGTTTGCAGGCGGTCGCTTTCTTTTAAAATAATTTCCAGAAAAGCTTCAAGGGTCCCCTCTTCATGCATCGCTCCATCCAAGAGAGTTTCCGAAAATCCTTTTATAGAGGTTATTGGCGTTTTCAGTTCATGCGAAACATTGGCCACGAAATCCTTTCGCATTTGCTCAAGCTTCTTCAATTCAGTAATATCGTGGAAGACAAGTAATATCCCCTTCCACACTTTGTTTGTTCCAATGATCGGGACACCATATACTTCAAAATGGCGGCGTTCTATTTCCAAAGGCAATACTACTTGTTTTCGAACCTTTTGTTCTGTCATGAAAATTTCTTCAATCATCTGAGTTATTTCATCCTGATCGATTACTTCGTAATAAAGCTTATACATATAATCGGCAGAATCGACACCGAAGATTTCTTTATAAGGCCGGTTAACCAAATTGATATAACCCCTGCTATCAATCAAAATTAAACCGCTGCCCATATTTTCAATCAGAGTTGTCAAACGGTCTTGCTGGGACTCCTTTATTTTCATCAGGTCCTGAAGGTTTCTGGCCAAAATATTTACTGAGGAACTAAGCATTCCCGTTTCGTCGATATGGTCCTCATATGTCCTCGCATGATAATTCCCCTTAGCCAGTTCTATAGCAACCTTTGTTGCCGACTCAATTGGCTTGGTATAGCGATTGGTTATTCTTGTACCCAGGAGGATTATCACAATCAAAGCCAAACCAAGACTGATTGTAAGTATCCACCAAATTTGGCTGTATGCATTTTTCAACTCATTGATTTTTGTCGTTAAAAAAATGTAACCTTCCTTTTCTTGATCATTCACTACCGGCATCCAATAGTAATGAAGGTTAAACCCTCCGCCGATCTCAAGATCGTTCTGCTTTGAGGGCTTTTCACCAATGATCTCTCTGATAATATCTTTATGCCTGCTGATCTTGGTGCTTGAAATCTCGCCTGTATCAAAGCGGATGTTACCCTCCAAATCAACAAGGGTGATCCTTGCATTCAGCATATCTCCCATCCTGGCAATTTCCTCAGTATTTAGTGAGTTTAAGCCGCCATTCTGCTCAATATAGGTGGTTACGATGCCCATTTCTATTTTTAAACGCTCATTAAATGTATTAATATAGTAGTTCTTAAAAAGTTGTCCCAATAGCAGGCCTAAGCCGATTAATACAATGATGATCAGGGAAATAAGGGCAAAAAGAAGACGTGTCCGGTACTTTGTCATTATCCCTTAGGTTCCTCCAGCTTATAACCCAAGCCGCGAATGGTTTTAATATAAGATGGCTTTTTTGTATTTTGCTCTATCTTTTCACGCAGATGACTGATATGTACGTCAACAATTCTCGTATCTCCAGCGAAATCGTAATTCCATACTGCACTAAGAAGTTGATCGCGAGTCATTACTCTCCCTTTATGATTCGCAAGATATAGAAGCAGCTCAAATTCTTTAGGTGTTAATTCAAGGAGCTCACCCATGAAATATGCTTCATAAAATTCCGGGAGGATCTTAAGCTCGCCTATTCTCACTTGTCCCTCAGTCTCTGGTATTTCCGGTACAGGTTCAGGCTGGGTCTGGACCCGCCTCAATATCGCCTTAACCCTTGCCACCACCTCGCGGGGGCTGAAAGGTTTAGTCATATAGTCATCTGCTCCCAGTTCGAGTCCAAGCACTTTATCAAACTCATCATCCTTTGCAGTAAGCATCAAGATAGGTACCATGATTCTCTGCTGACGAAGCTGCTTACAAACTTCAATACCATCAAGTTTTGGAAGCATCAAATCCAAAACCATCAAGTCCGGATTTTCTTCCGCAGCACGGTTAATCCCTTCCTCACCATCCATTGCGGTTACTACCGTATAGCCAGCCTGTTCAAGATTGTATCGCAGCAATGTAACGATTGATTGTTCATCATCGACAACCAAGACCTTTTTGTTCATATAAGCCTCCAAAAAAGTTATTACCCCTGTTTCATCCATTAGCACTTACTACATTATAGTATCAATCCATCTATGAAAATCAAATATTAAATACAAAATGCTGTTTTCACATTGATTGTTGCTTTATCTTTTCATCCGCATACTAAATAGGTGTCCGCCCTTTTCGAGGAGCTTTCAGAACTGAGGATGAAACAAAACTCGTGAAATTTTAGAAGCCAATTTTTACTTTTTTGAGTAAGCACCAAAGTTTATGAAAAGAGCCATACAAAAAGAGATGTACAACTCTTTGCACATCTCTCTTAAAAGCACACAGCTCTATATTCGTGATATTTCCCAGCAGCAGCAAAAAAGAACCCTTTTAGAAATTTTCTAATGCTTTTCCATCCATTCTTTGGACAGGATACGGCGGGCATACGAGTATTTTCCCCTTAACCACGGATTCATCGTCTTCGTTCTTTCCTGAAACCGTAATTTCTACAGTATGCTTACTTTTCGTTACTTCTGTTACTTCAAAAAGGAATTGGACGGTCCCATAATGAAATACCGGCTTCACAAACTCCAGTTCCTGCTTTAAAATATGGCTTCCTGGACCAGGTAAATATTTTGAAACAGCAGAAGTAATGATCCCGGTCAGCATGATTGCAGGCACGATCGGCTTTTCATATGGTGTCTGTGAAGCGTAGTCATGCTGGATATATAATGGGTTTGCATCGTTCGTCAATCCTAAATACAGTAATAAATCTTTATCCTCAATTTTCTCAGTTAATGACAGCTTTTCCCCAACAGTAATTTCTTCTATTCTCCTGCCGAGCTTTCGTTTTCTCCCAAGCAACATAGCAATTTACCCCTTTGCAATAGAAGTTAAAATACTGGCTTTCCCATTCCCTTTACAAAACAGTTACTTATTAATTTGTGCAAAAAAATCGGGGAATATTCCCCGATTTCCTTATTTAATGTTCTGCATGTATCGATTATTCACTCGAAGTACCAGTATCTGGAGATTTAATGAAAAGCATTGGGCTTTAACAAAGCCTTTTGGTTAAGCAAGAATCGCCATTACATTACGGACAGCATCAGCAGACTTGTCAAGTGCCGCTTTTTCATCTTCAGTCAATTCGAGTTCGATCACTTTTTCAATTCCGCCTGCGCCAAGGATTGTCGGAACACCAAGGTAGATTCCATCGTATCCGTATTCACCTTCTAAATAAGCGATCGATGGCAAAACGCGGCGCTGATCCTTTAGGATCGCCTCACACATTTCAACCAATGATGCAGCTGGAGCATAATATGCGCTTCCGTTTCCTAGAAGGTTAACGATCTCTCCGCCGCCTTTGCGTGTACGTTCAACGATTGCTTCAAGGCGTTCTTTTGGAATAAGCGTTTCAAGCGGGATCCCTCCTGCATAAGAATAACGAACGAGCGGAACCATGTCATCACCGTGTCCGCCAAGCACGAAACCAGTCACATCTTTAACAGAAAGGTTTAATTCCTGTGCCACGAAAGTACGGAAACGAGCTGTATCCAGTACACCTGATTGGCCGATTACACGATTTTTAGGGAATCCTGACTCTTTGAAAATAGTGTAAGTCATTGCATCAACTGGGTTAGTCAAAACTATGATAAAACTGTTCGGTGAGTGCTTAGCGATTTCCTGAGCAACACTCTTCATGATCTTTTGGTTCGTCTGAACAAGGTCATCGCGGCTCATTCCTGGTTTGCGGGCAATGCCGGCAGTCACGACAACGATATCAGAGTCTTTAGTGTCTTCGTAGCTGGATGTACCAGTTATGTTCGCATCGAAGCCTTGTACAGGGCTCGCTTCAAGCATATCAAGAGCTTTCCCTTTAGTTGGGTTTTCCATTTGCGGAATATCAACCAATACTACATCACCAAGTTCTTTTTGTGCCAGCAAGAATGCTGTTGTTGCTCCTGTGAATCCCCCACCAATGACTGAAATCTTTTTGCGTTTCAATGACATAAGGCTTCCTCCTCAGAACCAATATAATTTTATGACAAGATAGAAATCTTTATGTAAAGGCTACCCTCTTGAAAAGGATAGCCTTCGTACCTAAATTACTCCATGTTTTTGATCAGTTCATCACCGAACTCAGAAGTTTTAACCTCTGTAGCACCATCCATCAAACGTGCAAAGTCATATGTTACAACCTTAGATGCGATTGATTTTTCCATAGACTTGACGATTAAGCTGGCAGCTTCAGTCCAGCCAAGGTGTTCAAGCATAAGAACGCCCGACAGGATGACTGAAGATGGATTTACTTTATCTAAACCAGCGTATTTCGGAGCAGTTCCGTGAGTCGCTTCAAAAATAGCGTGCCCAGTTTCATAGTTAATGTTTGCTCCAGGAGCGATACCGATCCCGCCAACCTGTGCAGCAAGAGCATCGGAAATATAATCGCCGTTCAGGTTCATTGTC
>DMSR01000443.1 GCA_003457145.1 Bacillus sp. (in: firmicutes) | reverse complement strand
TTTTATGGAACGATTGGTGCACCAGTGAAAGGTTCCGAACATGAGGCAGTCGGTCTGGGAATAAATGATATATAGTTTTTACATTGCCTATAGTCCAAAAGTCATTAGGAGGCGATGATGGTGCAGCCATGCCATTATCGTCTCCTTTTTATTTTACTCATTTTTATAGGAGGTTAACATCAATGGTTGATTTAACAGGTTCAACATTAACTTTGGAGCAGATTAAGCGAGTTTGTTATCAGGGAGAAATCGTAACGATCAGCCCAGAAAGCATGCGAAAAGTCATTGATAGCCGGTCTGCAGTTGAAAAAATCGTAGCTGAAAAGCGTACTATTTATGGAATTAATACCGGGTTTGGAAAATTCAGCGATGTAATCATCAATGAACAGGACGTAAATGCATTGCAATTAAACTTGATCAGGTCTCATGCATGTGGTGTCGGCGAGCCGTTTCCAGAAGTTGTTTCAAGGGCGATGGTCCTGCTGCGGCTTAATGCTCTGATAAAGGGCTTTTCTGGAATAAGGCCGATAATTGTAGAGAGGTTATCAACATTATTGAATTCACATATTCATCCGGTAGTACCTCAGCAAGGTTCCCTTGGTGCTTCAGGAGACCTGGCACCGCTTTCCCATCTTGCCCTTGTTTTACTTGGTGAAGGAAAAGTTTATTACAATGGAAAGATTTGTCCAACTGAGGAAGCGTATAAGCAAGAAGGGCTTGAGCCAGTCGTATTGCAGGCGAAAGAAGGTTTGGCTTTGATTAACGGAACACAGGCCATGACGGCAATGGGGGTAGTGAACTGGATCGAGGCAAATGATTTAGCCTGCCAGTCAGAATGGATAGCGGCTCTCACTATGGAAGGGCTGGAGGGTATTATTGATGCTTTCCACCCTGCAGTCCACGAAGCGAGAGGATACCAGCAGCAAATGGATGTAGCCGAGCGTATGAGGGATTTATTGAATGGGAGCCAGCTGACAACCAGACAGGGTGAAAAGCGTGTTCAGGATGCATACTCATTAAGATGTATCCCACAGGTCCACGGAGCTTCCTGGCAGGCACTTGATTATGTGAAAGAAAAACTAGAAATTGAAATGAACGCAGCCACTGATAACCCATTAATTTTCGATGGAGGCGAAACGGTGATATCCGGAGGGAATTTCCATGGCCAGCCTATCGCGATAGCTATGGATTTTATGAAAATTGCTATGGCGGAATTTGCCAGCATTTCTGAGCGGAGAATTGAACGTCTTGTTAACCCGCAATTAAATGACCTGCCGCCATTCTTGAGCCCTCAGCCAGGGTTGCAATCTGGTGCGATGATCATGCAGTACAGTGCAGCATCACTCGTCTCGGAAAATAAAACGCTAGCCCATCCGGCAAGCGTGGATTCAATCCCCTCCTCGGCTAATCAGGAGGACCATGTCAGCATGGGAACGATTGCTGCTCGACATGCTTTTAGCATCATCCAGAATGCGCGGCGTGTTCTGGCGATTGAGTGTATTTGTGCATTGCAGGCAGTCCAATATCGAGGAATAGAAAAGATGGCGCCGCAGACGAGATCTTTTTATGAAGATGCCAGAAATATAGTTCCCTCAATTACAGAAGATCGCATTTTCTCTGAAGATATTGAAAGATTGGCTGACTGGCTAAAAAAAAATAATGATAGACTGTGGACAGCTATAGCTAAGAATGAGAGGAACCTTGTATCATAGCTTAATTTTAATAGAGCAGTATTTTGACGAAAATTCGCACAACCCATACGGTGTACAAAAAGAGCCAGGCAGGAATAGAAACTAAAGGAGTGGAAAATATGACAATCGAAGCAAAAAGGAACATTAAAGCAAAGAAGGGTCTAGAGCTTGAATGTAAAGGATGGGAGCAGGAAGCAGCATTAAGGATGCTCTATAACAATTTAGATCCCGAGGTCGCTGAAAAGCCGGAAGATCTTGTTGTATACGGCGGAATCGGTAAAGCAGCACGAAACTGGGAAGCCTTTGATGCAATTGTTGAAACGCTTCGCAGATTGGAAAATGACGAAACAATGCTGATCCAATCCGGCAAGCCGGTTGCGGTTTTTAAAACACATAGGGCTGCACCACGAGTTTTATTATCCAATTCTGTATTGGTACCAAAATGGGCGAATTGGGATCATTTCCACGAACTCGATAAAAAAGGACTTATGATGTATGGCCAAATGACTGCGGGAAGCTGGATATACATTGGTTCTCAGGGAATATTGCAAGGGACGTATGAAACATTCGCAGAGGTTGCGAGACAGCATTTCGGCGGGTCGTTGAAAAATACAATAACGCTGACAGCTGGACTTGGAGGGATGGGAGGGGCTCAGCCGCTGGCAGTAACAATGAACGGCGGTGTCTGTATCGCTGTCGAAATCGACCCTGATCGGATACAAAAACGACTTGATACACGCTATTGCGACAGGATGACACATTCAACCGATGAGGCAATGGAATGGGCGAAGGAAGCGAAGCATAAAGGTCAAGCATTGTCTATTGGGCTTGTAGGAAATGCGGCAGAAGTTCATCTCGAATTGCTTCAAAGGAACTTTAAGGTCGAAATCGTTACGGACCAGACCTCAGCTCATGATCCATTGAATGGTTACATTCCGGTAGGTCTTTCACTAGGGGAAGCCGCTGAACTGCGTAACCGGGATCCAAGGGAATATGTGAAACAATCCTCATTATCTATGGTAAAGCATGTTGAATCCATGCTTGAATATCAGCGCAGGGGTGCTGTCACTTTTGACTACGGCAATAACATCCGCCAAGTTGCTAAGGACAATGGCGAAGCGCATGCCTTTGATTTCCCCGGTTTTGTACCAGCCTATATCAGGCCGCTATTCTGTGAAGGCAAAGGTCCTTTCCGATGGGCAGCTCTTTCAGGCGACCCTGCTGACATTCACCGTAGAGATGCGCTGATCAAGGAGCTTTTCCCGGAGAACGAGCCACTCCGGCGCTGGATTGATATGGCTCAGGAAAAAGTGGAGTTCCAGGGACTGCCTTCCCGTATTTGCTGGCTTGGTTACGGAGAACGAATGAAGATGGGTCTTGCAATAAATGAATTGGTCCGCAGTGGTGAACTGAAGGCTCCGATCGTCATTGGACGGGACCACTTGGATAGCGGATCAGTCGCCTCACCTAACCGTGAGACGGAGTCGATGAAGGATGGAAGTGATGCAGTTGGCGATTGGGCAATATTGAATGCCCTTGTAAACGTTGCGGCCGGCGGCTCATGGATCTCTGTCCATCATGGAGGCGGAGTAGGCATGGGTTATTCCTTGCATGCAGGAATGGTCGTAGTCGCTGACGGCACCGAACTAGCTGAAGAACGCCTAAGAAGAGTACTGACTACTGATCCCGGAATGGGGATAGTCCGTCATGCGGACGCTGGTTATGATAAAGCAATCGAAACAGCGAAGGAAAAAGGTGTCGACATTCCGATGCTCCCGTGAAGGAAACCTGAAAATTTAGGAGATGGTTAAATGGTATCCATTTCCAAGTGGAATGAACAATGGCAGACTTCATACACTTAAAAATAAATAATGGGCCACATTTTATCCAAGAAAGGGTGGAACAGGATTGATATATGATTTGTTAGTTCACAATATTGGGCAGCTTATTTTGCCGAAAAGTTCAAATAAGCCACTTAAAGGCCCTGACATGAAAATGCTTCACATAATGGAAAGCGCAGCATTAGCAATTTCAGGTGGCAAGGTTACTTGGATAGGGACTGATGGAGATGCGGCTTCATTGCAAGCATCCGAGAGAGTTGACGCAAATGGCAAGGTCGTTTCCCCGGGTCTCGTCGACCCGCACACACATCTTGTATTTGGAGGTTCACGTGAACATGAGCTTGCGTTAAAGCAGGCAGGAGTGCCTTATTTGGAAATCCTTGCACAAGGAGGGGGGATACTATCGACAGTTAGTTCTACGAAGAAAGCTTCTGAGGAAGAACTTCTTGAAAAAGCATCTTTTCATTTGGAACGCATGATTTCTCATGGTGTTACGACGGTGGAAGTTAAAAGCGGTTATGGTTTAGATCAAGAAACGGAACTTAAGCAGTTAAAGGTTACGAAAAAACTAAGGGAGAAGTTTCCAGTTTCAATTGTTTCAACCTTTCTTGGTGCACATGCTGTACCACCAGCCTATAAAGGAAAGGAAGATGATTTTCTTTCCGAAATGGCTGAGTTTTTGAATGAAATAAGAAAATTAGAGCTGGCGGAATTCGTAGATATTTTTTGTGAAACGGGCGTTTTCACAATTGAACAGTCAAGGCAATTTCTGCAAGCGGCGATAGAAAAAGGTTTCGGCTTGAAAATCCATGCGGACGAAATCGATCCGCTAGGTGGATCGGAGTTGGCGGCATCATTAAATGCAGCAAGTGCGGACCACTTAGTGGCTGCTTCTGACGAAGGGATCAAGGCTTTGAGTGAGAGTGAGACGGTTGCTGTCCTGCTTCCCGGAACTACTTTTTATTTAGGGAAGGACCAGTATGCACGTGCCAGGAAAATGATTGACGAAGGTGTAGCTGTGGCCCTGGCAACTGATTTTAATCCAGGAAGCTGTGTTACTGAAAATCTTCAGATGATCATGTCACTAGCTGCTTTAAAGCTAAAGATGTCACCTGAGGAGATTTGGAATGCAGTCACGGTTAATGCTGCACATGCCATCGGGAAAAGCTCAGAAGCAGGAACACTTGAAATCGGAAGGCAAGCTGATTTTGTCATCTGGGATATTCCTAATTTCATGTATATTCCCTACCATTTCGGAGTGAACCATGCAAAAAGTGTCTACCATAGCGGCTATAAACTGTGGGGGAGATGACCACATGGGAAAATTTAGTTTTCTTCAGCCAGGAAAAGCACCGGTATTTAAGGACCGGTTTGTAACTAAAGTGAATGAATGTGTAGTTACTTACTCAGAAGGAGAAAGAGGCAAGGTCGGTCTTATTGGTCTCCCTTTTTCAAAATCTTCTATTTCGCTCTCCCAGGCAGCCGAAGCGCCAAAAACAATTCGGGCATGTTTAAGCGGTTATTCGACTTTCTCAGGTCAAAGGGATCAAGACTTTGATGATATTAGTATCATTGACTTTGGAGATGTGATAACACATCCAACAAACACAGATGAAACTCTTGAGCGGCTCTATATAAGCGTCAAAGAGATGATTGAAAAGAAGGCATGTGAAAGGTATATCATGCTAGGAGGGGACCATGGTGTCAGTTTTCCGTCCATTAGGGCGTTCCAGGAGAAATTCGGCAGGATAGGGGTAATTCAATGGGATGCACATCATGATGTCCGCAATCTCGAAGATGGTGGGAGGACAAACGGTACTCCATTCAGAAGCCTGATTGAAGGAGGTCTGATCAAAGGAGAACACCTTGTCCAAATAGGAATACGGGATTTTGCCAATGCGAAGAAATACCATGATTTTACGATCGAAAATGGTGTTGCTGTTTATTCCATGGCTGCTATCGAGTCAGAAGGAATACTTTCAATCGTTAGAAGA
>DMSR01000336.1 GCA_003457145.1 Bacillus sp. (in: firmicutes) | reverse complement strand
TCATCAAAAGGCGGATTTTTTTTTGTGTGGGGGGCCAGAGCGGTACCTGATTGGGGACTGCCCCCTCCTAACCCTAACATTTTAGAAAAGGATTAACTTATGGTAAAATCATACAGGAGGAGGGATACATATGAAAAAAACGTTACTCATTGTCCTGTCAGTAATTGTGGCGGCCATCATTTCTGGCTGCAGCAAGGAGCCTACTCCGGAAGAACGGTTTTCACAATATGTGAAGCTGTGGAATGATCAGAATTTTGATGAGATGTATGGATATTTATCAGAGACAGCGAAGGGTTCAATCACGAAAGAGGAATTCGTCAATCGCTATAATAAAATTTATAAANNTTCAGAATTGGTTGGCGATTTAGAGATTAATGAGCTGAAGGTGAATTACAACAAGCCTGAAGAAGAGCAGGAGCACGAGGAAGGAAAGGCTTCCCTGCCATTTTCGGCAAGCATGGAAAGCGCAGCAGGGCCGATTGCATTCGATCACGAAGCAGCTTTGGTAATAGAAGAGCGCGAAGGTAAATCGAATTGGTACGTCGACTGGAATACGACATATATTTTCCCGGAGCTTGAAGCTGAGGATAAAATAAGCTTTAAAAATAGTAAGGCAAAACGCGGCAGCATCCTCGACCGCGAAGGGAATGGACTTGCAATCAATGGCACGGCGATAGAAATTGGTGTTGTCCCAGGTAAAATGGGGGAGCAAAAAGAACAAACAATCGCAAAGCTTGCTGAGTTACTTGGTATGACGGAAGACCAAATCAACAAGGCAATGAACGCAGGTTGGGTGAAGCCAGACTTATTTGTACCCTTGAAAAAAATCTCTAAGACCAATAAATCCCTCCAGGAAGAATTATTTGCTCTCAACGGTGTCACGAATCAGAAGGCTGAGGCACGGGAGTACCCTTACGGGGAATCGCTTTCCCACTTGCTGGGATATGTCGGGCCAGTTACCGCCGATGATTTGGAAAGGCTGGAGGGAAAAGGCTATACAAGTACAGATTTAATTGGCCGCCGAGGACTCGAGCAAGTGCTTGAAGAACAGTTAAAAGGAACAAATGGAATTAAAATAACAATTGTTAAAAAGGATGGTTCGGTAAAGACGCTTGCGGAAAAACCAGTTTTAGACGGACAGAACGTCCAGCTGACAGTAGACGTTGTCATGCAGCAGCAGTTATATGATCAGCTAAAAGGAAAAGCCGGTGCATCTGCAGCCCTCCATCCCACAACAGGCGAAACCCTGGCATTGGTCAGCTCGCCGGGATTTGACCCGAATGAGATGACACTTGGAATCTCGCAGAGCAAACGCAAATTGCTAGAAGAGGATCCGTTGAAGCCATTCCTTAATAGATTCAAGTTAACGTATGCTCCAGGATCAGTAATAAAGCCGATCACGGCAATGATCGGGCTGGAGAGCGGGAAGCTCAAGCTTGATACAGCATATGAAATCAATGAAAAGCAATGGCAGAAGGACGCGTCATGGGGAAATTACAAGGTCACCAGGTATTCAGACATAAAAGGAAGCATCAACCTGGAAAAAGCACTTATTTACTCTGACAATATCTACTTTGCCCGCTCGGCACTTGAAATTGGAGCTGACGCATTTACAGAAGGCTTGAAAAAGTTCGGATTCGAGGATGAACCGGAGTATCTTTACCCAATTGAGCCATCGCAAATCGGTAAAATCGATAGTGAAATCAGGCTCGCTGATTCGGCCTATGGACAGGGCCAGGTTGAAATGAATGTGCTGCACCTAGCGGCGGCATACACTCCGCTGATTACGAAAGGCAATCTGATTAAGCCAGTTTTGGATAGAGAAGCCCAACAAAGCCAGGTGTGGAGGGAAGGCGTTGTCAGTGCAGATCATGCACAGGCGCTTAATGGCATGCTGACAAAAGTAGTCAACGACCCGAAAGGCACCGCCCATGCCGCCCGCATCGCCAACTATCCGCTCGCCGGGAAAACGGGTACAGCAGAGATCAAACAGAAACAAGGAGAGAAAGGGAAGGAACTCGGGTGGTTTGTCGCCTACAATCCGCAATCAGCCGACATGATTGTCTCGATGATGATTGAAGACTCTGGCTCGAAAGAAGCAGTCGCGCGTGTAAAACGCTTTTATGAANNTATCAGAAGCCAATCGTGTAGGAAGATAGTAAACTTACAGGGACAATATAGAGCAGGAATTCAGACTGTAGACAAACTCGGGCAGAAATGAGAGTTTGTCTGCGGTCTTTTGTTTTATTGGCTGGTAATTGGTCTTTATTTAGTTAAGAAATATATGTTAATAATGGGGAGCTTCAGCAATGGATTTCTCAACACCTGCATCATCCCAGTCTACTGAAAATTGTGACAAATTTATTAACAATGCATTTGAGATGTCTTAGGATAGTTAGTCATGTCGTTTACTTCTTTTTTATACTCTTATAAAATTAGAATAAAATGCTAAATTAGAATTATAGCTTCAGGCTGAACGAGTTTTTTTGTAATAGATTTGCATGCCGGAAAGGGGCCTATTTGGATGAAAACTACGGATAATCCGATCAATCAATTGATCGCTTCCAATATGTACACCCGCTATAGCGGAATTTTATCCCTTTCTAACATTCCGTTATTTTTGGTGGATTGTGATGGGTATGTTGTGCTTGAATTTATACCATCCCCTGACTTTTGTACGCATTTATGCCGGGAGAGGGGAGAGCAGGTATGCGAATCGTACAGGAGTCGTTTCAAAACTTCCCAGGAAGGTAGCTTTGTCTGTCGTCGCGGACTGCATAACATCTATATGCCGATCAAGGTGGAGGGTGAAATTGTAGGTTATATTGCGGGGATGCAGGTTTTTTCGCAGGAGACTGAGTATCAGAAATACATGATTGATGTCCAGTCTGTCAGAAAAGAAAAAAATGCGGAATTGGAGTTCATTGCAAAATCGATTGCTTCGCTGAAAACCGTGGAAGAAGCTAAAATGAAAATACACGAGCAGATATGCGGGCACATTGCCAGGAATATTTCCATCGACCTGTCCGAAAGTGCCAGCAGTGCCAATCAAGTTGTGGAAAGGCTTTCGATTGAAAAGGAAATGCTCGAGAGAAAGATAATCGACCTTGAAGCGAAAAATATGTCCCTCGTAGTCAACCCGCATTTCTTGTTTAATACATTGAATTGTATTGCCCGGATTGCTTACTTTGAGAATTCTCATTCAACCGAAGAGTTGATATACTGTCTTTCTGATTTGCTTCGCTACAATCTGAAGCAGGAAGACCAGCTTCATACCATCGCATCTGAGATAGACAACATCGAGAAATATCTTTATATACAGAAGGCTCGATTTAAGGACCGTCTGGAATATTCAATTGATGTCCCTGAGCACATTAAGGGCTACCGGATTCCAAATATGGTGATACAGCCGATCGTAGAGAACGCTCTTATCCATGGCATAACACCCAAGCGTGACGGCGGTAGGATTACTATTCAGGCAGAAGAGAAGCAGAATGAAAACATCGTCATTATTTCGGTTGCTGATAATGGAAGCGGATTCACGAAAGAAGCATTACATAAATTACAGCAGCCCGAAAATAAGGCTGGTTTAGGATATTGGAGCACGAATAATCGTTTAAAGCAGTATTATGGCAAAGACCATGGATTGAAAATCGCCAAATCTGACTTTAGTGGAAGTACAATAACCATAACGATTCCTGCCCAATCCATTGGGAGGTACTAGCTATGAATGTTGTTTTGATTGTGGAAGATGAAGAGCTTGAAAGGGAGTTCCTTGAAGTCGTTGTAAGCGCTGAGCTTCAGGCGGGGGATAAGCTGCTGACATGCGGTACTGGGCTTGAAGCAATCGAGCTAGCTAAGCAGCATAAACCCAATATTATTTTTATGGATATGATGA
>DMSR01000167.1 GCA_003457145.1 Bacillus sp. (in: firmicutes) | reverse complement strand
CCCCTCTTGAAAGTCCGCCGAGGGCAAGTCCAAGATTCCGGTCCTCCCTTTCAAGCGTAATTCCAAACCTATTAACAGCTTCCATTCCTTTTCCAATTCCAATTTCATCCAACAACCAGACTGCAGGCACATTCAAGGAATCTTTCAATGCTTCGTACATAGGCACTTCGCCTTTATATTTTCCACTATAATTTTCTGGTTTATAGTCAGGATACTCTAATTCCTCATCTTTCAACATATCCATTACATCCCAGCCACTTTCGATTGCTGGTGCAAAAACGGCCAGCGGTTTCATTGTTGATCCTGGCTGGGCCTTTAATTGAGTTGCACGGTTGTATCCCCTGAAAACATGCTCTCCACGTCCACCTACAAGGGCACGAAGACCCCCTGTCTTAGGGTCCACGAGAACAGCCCCGCTTTGTACTATTTGTTTTTCGGTCCCCTTAGGGAAAATTTCATCTTTTGCAAAAGTTTCTTCAATCGCTGTCTGCATGGATACATCCAGCTCAGTATAAATTTGAAGCCCGCCTGCTAAAATTTGTTCCTGTGTCAGTCCATATTTTTCTATTGCTTCGTTTATGACATGATCTACATAATATGGGTATTGGCCTCGCAAAGGATCGCCGCCACTCTCGTTAAGTGCAACCTTTTCCGCAATTGCCTTATTGTATTCCTCTCCAGTTATGAATCCGTTTGTCTTCATCATCAGCAGAGCTACATCTCTTCTTTCGATTGCCTTCTCATAATTTTTGAAAGGATCTAAAGCAGAAGGAGCTTTAATCAAACCGGCGAGCATCGCGGCTTCACTAATCGTAAGATCTTTAACTTCTTTTCCAAAATAGCCCATAGATGCCCGCTTGATACCCCAGCTGCCATTCCCGAAATAAATACGGTTTAAATACATTTGCATGATTTCATCTTTTGAATACTGCTTCTCTATTTCTCGGGCAAGGAAAAATTCTTCTAGCTTCCGTTTATATGTCCTTTCACTGGACAGTAAAGCGTTTTTAGTTAATTGCTGTGTTAACGTGCTTCCACCTTCAACTACCTCACCAGCTTTAACATTCTTTACCAACGCTCTGGAAATCCCGATATAATCTACCCCGCTATGTTCATAGAAGCGATGATCCTCAATCGCAACTACCGCATTCTTCACATGATCAGGGATGTCTCCTATCTTGATTCCCTCATTTTTCAATGCCGAAATTTTGCTTGCGACCTCGCCATTAGCATCGTAAATGACCGTTGGCTGAGCTAACTCATCATTCAGCGCACTTATATCAGCTCCTTCAGAAAAAACATGAAAAAAGCTCAACATGGCTAAAACAGCTGTTGAAACGGAAAGTACAATGACCTGGTTCATATGCAGCCGTTTCCACCCTCTAAGAAAACGTGTTATTATTGAATTTTTGCTCACTGAGCACCCCAACCTTTTAAAAATAGTTTAGAAAATATGACATTTTCTTTTACCCATTTTCTAAGGTGTTAACACATCTGGCCGGCAAGCAATGTATACAGACAAAAAAACCAACCGATTTGTTATCGATTGGTTTTTTATTGATTTATATAATGCTCGGATTCCTTGCTTTGACGTTCCATGGGTGTGATGCAACTTTCACGCAAAAGGGTTTCCATATACATATAGACAACCTGTTTCGTTTTATCATCCGCTTTTATTACATCAAGGTGCTGAAGGCATTTCCGGATTGTAGGATGTATAGATTTTTGCCTTTCAAAAACCATTGTAGCCACCCCTGTCGTATTTTTAATACAAAATTCGCCAGACTTTAATGATTTTTGAGGGTAACAAGTACCTAAAAGATGTAGTGAGTTTTTTCTTTGAAAAAGGGTATATAAAAATCAAGTAGTCAATTACTTAAAGGAAGGGTGAATTTTATGGCAGAAATTAAAAATATAGTCCTGGCGTACGATGATTCGAAAGGAAGTAAAAAAGCGCTGGAATTAGCAAAAGACTTAACTAGGAATTTCCCTGAAATTAAACTGTTTGTTGCCAATGTTTATGAGGAGAAAATGCGCAATGAAGCTGTTGAGTCTACTAATGAATCAATTGATCCCCTTCCCATCAATAACTATCCTGCTGACGGAATCCAGGTTCCTCCTCTGGCTTTTGAACAAAGGTCAGTACCTAAATCTGAACATGCTCTGCTTTCAAAAAGCACGGACCAAGCCTTTTTCAATGCAAGGTCTGAACTGGAATCCTTAAATATTGACGTTGAGTATTCGATCCTGGAAGGAAATCCTGCTGAAAGCATATCTGAATATGCAGGAGAAGTAAATGCAGATTTAATCATCATCGGCTATTCAGCAAATGAAGGAATCAAGCGGAAGCTGCTTGGCGGGGTGAGCCAAAAGGTTGTCAACAATGCCCCTTGTCACGTAATGATTGCAAAATGACAGCCTTGCCACTTATTAATAGACAAACAGAGCCGGGGGAAATCCACCGGCTTTGTTCTTTACTTTCAGTTATAATTGACCTTTTCATCATGTCCAATTGTTCATTCTGTTGAAAGCTCTTTTAACCGGTCCTTTGTTTCCTTTTCCTCTAAGCTGCTGAAAATACGAAAATCATCTTCATCCAAAATCCTGAAATGCTGACTGAGAATATTTTGCTGCATCACAAATCCACCAGCTCTTTCAACTTCCCGCCACCATACTTTACCACCCAATGTTTTTTCTTTGCGATAATCTGACCCTTCATGTGCAACTGTTTCCAGTACTTCTAGCGGTTCATTGCCAAATAAATATTGAATCGTTTCTGTCTCCCTGAATAAAGCGCAAATCGTTACAACAGTAGACCAGCCTGCATAGACTCTCCCCTTTTCGATTTGGACGAGCGTCTTCTTAGAGAGACCAATAATATCAGCCATCTTATCCTGCGTGTAGCCAACCTCCGCACGGAGCATCCTCACTTTTTCAGAAACCCTAATGATGATTTCATCCCTTGTCATCAGCTTCAATCCTTTTTGTTGTTTGGTGTAATTTTACACATAATTTAAAGAAATTAAAACTTTTTTGACTGAATCTGAAAAATTTTTTAAAGATGAATAAATATCTTATGAAAGAGACCCAATTGCCTTTTGCTAATGCTGAAAAAACATAAAATTTGATGACAGCAAAAAAGGATGCGTTAACGCATCCTTAAATCACTTGGAACTTTCATCATCTGGAACACTGCAATTACTTGAACAGGAGTTTTGAATCGAGCAAGCAGCACATTTACCTTCCTTTGATTTCATGATGAATCGATAGAAGGCCCATCCAGCATAGCCAAAGATTACACCGCCAATTAAAAGGTTTATTAACATTTATGTTCCCCCATCTCTCCTTAGCCAAGTCCAATTAGCTTGCCGCCCTGATAAATGATCAATGACAACAGATAAGCAACCGCAAGGGCGTAACCAATGGATAAGGCAGTCCATTTTTTAGAACCTGTTTCTTTGTATATTGTTGCTGTAGTCGCAAGGCAAGGGATATACAAAAGAATGAACACCATGAAGCTGAACGCGGCAAGAGGTGTATAATAGGTCGCAAGCAAGCCCTGCAGACTAGATTCATCTGGGACAAAATAGATAATATTCATTGATGAAATAATGGCTTCCTTGGCCAGGAACCCTGTCATAAGCGATGCGCCAGCCTGCCAAGTGCCGAACCCGATTGGGGCAAGCATTGGAGCGAATACT
>DMSR01000549.1 GCA_003457145.1 Bacillus sp. (in: firmicutes) | reverse complement strand
CTTGTTCTGTATGCGGGGACCCTGTACGGCTATACCTGGGTATTCAGGACAAACCTCATTTCTACCATTATCTTTCGAACAAGGAAGAGTGCAATGATGACGGGAAAGAATCAACGAACCCAGCTGTTCCTGAAGAACAGAACGAATATATAGAGCGGAATGGGTTTCGGATACCAAAGTCACGAACAATTACGACTGAAGCAGAAAGTCGTCATTCTTTTGTTGCTCCCCGTGAAATTAAGATTCCCTCACCGTTCACGCCTATTCCTCCAGCTGAGCCAGGAATCAAATCCGATTATTTAAAGCAACTTAAGGAGTCAGATTTTAAATTTGACGGAAATCAGGAACGAGCGGTAATCAGCACAGAAGGACCACTGTTGATTCTTGCAGGTGCAGGAAGTGGCAAGACAAGGGTGCTTACTGCCCGGACAGCCTTCATGCTGGAGGAAAAGAAGATTGTTCCGAACTCAATCATGCTTGTTACCTTTACAGCAAAAGCGGCAGCTGAAATGAAAAATAGAATCACTCACTACCCCCGCATGTCCGCAGGAAAAGTGAATCAACTTGTTGCCGGTACATTCCATAGTATTTTCTACCGCATCCTCAGCTTCCATGATCGTGAAAATTGGTCATCGGACAAGCTGCTGAAGAAGGATTGGCAGCGGGAACAGATTTTAAAAGAGGCTGGGAAAAAGCTGCAGCTTGACGATAAGGAATTTGCCTACGATCTCGCTCTGCAGCAAATAGGCTTATGGAAAAACACGTTGATTATGCATGATAAAGTTAAGCCTGAATCGCCATGGGAAGAAAAAGTGGCTCTATTATATAAGGATTATGAATCAACAAAAGAAAAAATGTGTATGTTTGATTTTGATGATATGCTGATTGGCTGCTACCAGCTCTTGATCAATCAGCCTGCCATTCTCGAAAACTATCAAAATCGATTTCAGTATTTCTTAATTGATGAATTCCAGGATATTAATAAAGTTCAGTATGAGCTGATAAGATTACTGTCCACTAAAAGCGGCAATGTCTGTGCTGTTGGTGATGATGACCAGTCAATCTATTCATTTCGGGGCAGCGACCCTGCCTACCTATTCAAGTTCAAGGAAGATTATAGAGATACTAAAATGATTGTTCTTAATCAGAATTACCGTTCTCCCCATGAGATTGTAGAGACCGCAAATTCAGTTATATCAGTAAATAGCACTCGACATGAAAAGGAAATGAAAGCTCAATTTTCAGCGGAATGTTCACCAACGCTCTTCCATCCATTTGATGAAGAAGAAGAGGCCACGATGATTTTGACCGATATCCAGCAGCGAATTGAAAATGGTGCAAATCCCAGTGAATTTGCTATCCTGTTCAGAACCAATGCTGCAAGCAGGGCAATGTTTGAACGCCTTGCAAATTCGAGCCTTCCCTTCCGAGTCGACCAGGATATTGAATCGTTTTATGAACGTTTCCTCGTAAGAGGCATGCTGTCGTTTTTGCGGCTAAGCATGAACGCTGATGATTCAGAGGCGATCAAGCATATCCTTCCATCCCTTTTCCTGAAGCAGTCCATTTTCCGGGACCTCCAGGCAAACAGCATCCTGAATGATTGTTCGATGCTTGAAGCACTCACCTATGTTAAAACAGGCTTTGCTTTCCAGGAACAGAAGCTTAAGAAATTGATACCTGTTGTCAAGTCGCTTTCATCTTTGTCTCCTATCACTGCCATTGATCTGGTTGAAAAGGACCTGGGCTACCAGGACTTTATTAAAAAGAGGGGAAATGAAGGCAACAAGCTCGAGAAAGGCTCGGACGATATTCGCGACCTGAAGGTAGCAGCACGTAATTTCAAGACCGTCCGGGAATTTATTGAACATGCTGAGCATATGACGGCAATGAATGCAGAGATTAAACGCAGCAGCAAACATATATCAAATGCCATTACCCTTAGCACCATTCATCGTGCCAAGGGTTTGGAATATGAAACTGTCTATATAATCGGGACTGTTGATGGCAGCATTCCCCATGAGTATGCCCTTGACTCCTATCGAAACGGGGATATATCACCGCTGGAAGAAGAACGGCGGCTGCTGTATGTAGCAGTTACTCGTGCCCAGAAAAATCTCTTCATCTCTGTGCCTCAAAAAAGGCGTGGAAGAAAAGCAAATCCATCTCGATTCCTTACAACATTGAAAAGGAAAATGCCAAATCAGGACCTGGGTGTTTAAATCTCAGGCCCTGATTTGGCATACAGATTTACTTTTTGTTGATCATCTTGGAAATCTGACCAAAATCCAGCTGCTTTCCGTCTTTAACGATTGATTCAACAATCTTGTCTTCCATTTCCTTATTAACAGGCTTATTAGCAATTTGTGATACTCGGCGAATCACGCCTCTAACAGTCTGCTCATCCTTAAAGTTTGCATTCTGTAATGAATTCGCAAGTTCAAAGACATCCTTCATATTGACGCCAGTCTTTTTTTCTATGTTCTTGAAGAAATTATTATCCATATCTAATTCATGCCTCCTTCATTAACTACTCTATAGTATGAAAGAAGCTGAAAATGGTGAAAAAAGGGACACAATTAAATGGCATGACCCCTGCTATTTTTTAATTTCCATAAAGGAAAAGCCGCTTCTATTCGAAACGGCCTTTCAAATGAATGATCTTCCTTAGTTGTAGAAGCTTGCTCCCACAATGATTAATAAAATGAACAATACGACGATCAAAACGAAAGTGGATCCATAATAACCGCCACCGCCGTAGCCGTAACCGCCGCAAAAGCCGCCATATCCGTAGCCCATTCTTACTCACCTCACTTTTTATTGATTCATTAACAATATATGTGAGGAGGTAGGTATTTGTTTGGGCGAGCTCATAGTAAATTCAGCCTTTTCAAA
>DMSR01000027.1 GCA_003457145.1 Bacillus sp. (in: firmicutes) | reverse complement strand
CGTTCCATTGGAAATTGTAAAAGCAGGATTCAACGGCTTTACCATTACTGGATGAACAACTTCAACGGAAATCGGGTCTGTAGGAACAGATTGTCCAAAGAATTGGTTAGATGCTGAAACTGCGTATGTATAAACACCTGCTGCAACATTAGTATTCGTATAACTAGTAGAAGTCAATTTTGACAGAAGCTTATATTCTCCATTTTCCAAGACTTCATAAATCAAATAGTTTTCAGCATATTTAGCTGCTGTCCAATTAAGGACTATATCGTTTCCATTTTGAATTTTATGTGTCAGGTTCGTAGGGGAAACCATGGAAGGATAGACGACATCCACAGTTATGGGAGCAGAAGGTCCGGATTGCACTTCTCCATTTAAGGTCGATACGGTATAGGAATAACTACCTTCTTGCAAGTCATTCAAGTTATAGCTATTCGTTTTAGTTGTACCCAGCAATACCAACTGGCCTTCTTGAATTTCATACACATTGTACCCAGTGGCTCCATAAACAGCATTCCAAGTAAGCTTGACATCTTCTGGGGATGGATTCGCGTAAGCGAGATTAGCAGGCGGCAGCATGCTCCCTGCATTGTTAGCCAGTGCAGATCCAATCGGCAAAACCAATTGAGCAATCAATAGCATAATTACTAGTAGAGACTGAATACTGAACATTTTTTTGAACATAGTGCTCTCCTTTTCCCGAAAAAGGGCAAACAAAAAGACCTTAACAAGGTCCATAGAAAAAACGCTATGTATCCTTGCGGCAACCGGCTGCCATCCACCTAAATAACGAGAAAGGTAGAACAGGCCCATGGCTTTGCGTCCTATAGTTTCCTATAGTTTGCCTTTTTCACTTGTATTTACCTCTATCATAATACAAAAGTCCTTATTATGTAATAGGTATTTTTGATTATCAGAAAAATAATACATTTTTTTATTATATTCACTTAAATAACTATAAAATATTTAGATGATTCATCTCTTCGGAACATTCATTTCCCTTCTAGGTAAAGAATGAGTGAGATAATTTCAATTTTATTTAATGACAAAAGAAAAAGAGGTTTGTCCACTGGACAAACCTCTTAAAGGAAAAATTAACGTAGAAGTTGAAGAACTCCCTGTGGCTGCTGGTTAGCTTGAGCAAGCATTGCTTGAGAAGCTTGAGCAAGGATAGAGTTCTTAGTTTGTTCCATCATTTCTTTCGCCATCGTGCGAACATTTACTTTCATAAATGACTAGACTATATCTTCACCCTCTATTAACTAGTAGGGGCCGGGCACTTTGGATTCACAATGCTGATGACCATTGTTTCACCTACGGATTTCATCACCATAGCTTTCGCCTTAGATGGTCTATCCTAGTCGTTGGACCTTCTCCACTCTTTCGAGACAGGAGCTTGGCTGCTGATTGCCCAATCTTTTCTTTTTTCAAACCGTCACGCTTGTCGTTTCCAACTACGTTGTGGCAAGAAAAGCTCTAAGGGGTTTCCAGCAATTCACCCGATTATGATCTCTGGCCGTTACCAGCCAGGACGACTGTGCTTGTTACTGCCTAGGCAGCTAAAGCATAATCTACGTCACGGATACGAGATTCCGCAGCAGTAAGGTTTTCAGAAGATGTATTTAAATTGTTAATTGTATGTTCAAGTCTATTTTGCTTAGCACCTAATTGAGACCGCTCATCAGAAACTAACTTTATAGCTGCATCAATAGTTGTAATAGCTGTTGATGAAGTTGCTGCATCTGTACCAAGATTAACAGCACTTACTCCAAGAGCTGCAGATTGCATATCAGCAAAAGTAACCGTTAATTTTTGGCTAGCATTAGCTCCAATTTGGAAGTCAAAAGCACCAAGAGTTCCACCTGTACCATCTAAAAGATTCTGTGTATTAAATTCAGTAGTTGTTGCAATACGATCAATTTCTAAAATAAGATCTGCATTTTCTTTTTGGATCTGTGCTCTATCTTCGGCAGTATTAGTATCAGATGCAGATTGTACCGCAAGTTCACGCATACGTTGAAGAATAGAATGTGTTTCATTTAATGCACCTTCAGCTGTCTGAATCATAGAAATACCATCTTGAGAGTTACGAGATGCTTGATCCAAACCACGGATCTGACCACGCATTTTTTCAGAGATTGCTAATCCTGCAGCATCATCTCCAGCACGGTTAATACGAAGACCTGAAGATAATTTCTCCATAGATTTCATTTGAGCATTGTTTGCACTACCCAACTGACGGTGCGTGTTCAAAGCAGCGATATTGTGATTAATTCTCATTATAATTTCCTCCTTGAATGTGTAGGTTCACGTCCTTGTGAACCTGTTGAATTGGTTCGGGCTGATAAGGCGGCCGTCCTTATTTTCCCTTACAATAATGTTATCGTCTGGAGGTTTTGTTTGTTTAATAGTTTTAGAAAAAAATTTATTAAATTATTTCTTAAGATTCATTATGATGCTTGAGATATCTTTTGATGCTTGCTGGTTTTCTTCCTGGATTTGTTCGTAGATTTCCTTTCGCAGGATTTCGATGTTTTTTGGTGCTTTGATGCCGATTTTTACCTGGTCGTTTTTGGATGAAACGATGGTGATTTCGATGTCGTCGCCGATTTTGATGGTTTCACCGTTTTTGCGTGACAGTACGAGCATTCAAATCACCCCTTTACCTTATGAAGCTCAGTTTTTCCGAACAGATTGTGCTTCGTCTTGTATTTTTCGTCGATAAGGATGACCTGCTTTGCCTTGTTGTTGGTTTTATTGATGATGACCGGTGCCAGC
>DMSR01000248.1 GCA_003457145.1 Bacillus sp. (in: firmicutes) | reverse complement strand
CGACCCCCCCTCTAAAATAGGCAGGATCACCGATCTCATAAGTTCTCACCCCGGTATACACCGCAAAATTCCAGAGAGTCTTAAGATGCTTGTCAGGAAGTATGGGAGCCTGGGAGGGAGTGGGATTAATTTCGCCCAGCTTCATTCTCATTGACAGATTAAGTGGGAAAAGATTGATCCCTGCATTGGGTTTTTTGGCGGCACCATTTGAAAAATGCTTCAGTCCAAAGCTAGCCTGAAAGTTTGTTCGTTTTGAAATCCTAACCGATGAAAACACTCCTAAATTAATGTACCCATTTACTCGTGATCCAATGTAACGATTGGCGGGATTTGCGATGGAATCATAGGGCCTGAGATTAAATCCTACACCAAGTTGGGTGAAGTATCCAAAGTGAACTTTCCGGTCTGATCCCTTGATCGAAAAAGGAATTTCCATAAAACCATAGATCGACTGGGGCATTCCGATTTCAGGATAGTTTTTTAACGCCGAATTGAAGCCTATACCCAAGGTTGGATATCTATATATGTAATTAAAAGTAGTATTTGATATTTTTCGCCAGCCGATTTTAAAATCTATTGCTTTGAAGTCAACGGCATCTTTTATTTCGTTTCCCCAATCAGTGCCGTTACTCAGCAGCGGACCAGTCTCATAAGAAACGCTTAACGATTTTTGAAACTTGACTTCTTGTGCAGACAAATTGCTCAGGCAAAAAGTCATTATAACTAAAAAAACTAGTCTTANNATCAAAAAACAGGAAAGGAGCACCAAAGGGATGTTTCAACTTATTCAAAATCTCAAAAAAAAAGGTCGACAAAATGCCGACCTTTTTTCCTATATCGAAAATTAATTGTCTTGCCAGTTTGCTCCAAGTACTGCAGATATCTTTTTGTTCAAAGCATCTGCCTCAGCAGTGTTTTTCAATCTGCTATGAACCTGAAACAAGATGATCATGATATCAGTATTATCAGGTCTGATTTCAACTGCTTTTGTGAAATAAGGAACTGATTGCTTGTAAAGCTCATCAGCCTTCTTTCCCATAGCCTGAGACTGTTTTTCCCACTCTTCATCAGACAGTGCATTCAATTCATTAAGAATTTTTCTGGATGACTCAAGCATCAAAGCACCTGTATAATAGTTGCCTTCGAAGAATTTTGGATCTACTTCAACAGACTTTTTATAGTCTACCAAAGCACCTTCCAAGTCACCTGCTTGCTCCTTCAAATATCCTGATCTCAAAAGAAGCCCGGTATTGTTAGGGTCATTTGCCAATGCTTCATTGATCTGAGACATTGCTTCGTCCATTTTATTAAGCTGAAGAAGCAATTGGATTTCATACTCAGCCAATATTTTATCCGTAGGATACTCTTTTTTTGCTTTTGTTATCAATTCGTAGGCAGCTTCTGGATTTTTCTCCTCTGTGCTGAGAATCTGAACCATGGTATAATAAGCATTGATCTTATTATACTCCGGAACCTCGAATAAATACCCAAAGTGTCTTTTTGCATCCTCAAACTTCCCTAGCTCATTCGCAAGGAATCCGGCATTATAGTGACTTAGAGTGTCAGTATAATCAATTTCGCCAGCCATGTTGAAGAACTCATAGGCTAATTCTAAGTCGTCATCTGTGTAACGCTCGATTGCTTTATCATAGGCCACATTTTTCAACGTGATAATTGAAAATGGCCGTAAATTAATCGGAACACCCACAAGTTCATCTTCGTAAACTAATTTCCCAACACCAGCATTTTTATTGCCGCCGGCCATTTCAAACGTCTTTTTGAAAGTTTCCAAGGCAGTGAATCCTTTTTGGACTGTCTCTGCTGTATTGGAAGAATCAGTACCAAATATTTTAGTCTCGATTTGTGCTTTCAACAAGAAAGTAGCGGGGTCGCCGCTTGTTTCAGGATTTGTGGATGCTGCGTTTATAGCAGCCAAGGCAGACTCAAGGTTTCCTGATTTGAATCCTTTTTCTGCTTCTTTAATTACTTTTTTTTGTCCAAAGGCTAGGGTGGTAGCACCAATCAGGACCATTGAGAGAATCAGCTTTTTCATTAGCGTATTTGTCTTAATTGTTTGGTTATTCAGTTGTTTCTTCGGGCGTTTCGGGTGATTCGCTTTCCAAGTCAGGAGAATCGATGATTTCAATTTCTTCTTCTCTTGAGATTTTCTCAACAGAGGAAATTTCGTCTCCCTCTCCTATTCTTATCAGTTTCACACCTTGGGTAGCTCTACCCATTACTCTTAACTGATCCATTGAAATTCTGATGGTGATTCCAGACTTATTGATAATCATAAGATCGTCTGAATCAGTCACTTGCTTGATCGCAACTAAGGCTCCGGTTTTCTCAGTTACGTTCATTGCTTTTACTCCTTTTCCACCACGGTTGGTAATTCTGTACTCCTCCAGTTCGGAACGTTTTCCGTAACCTTTTTCGGACACTACCAGCAGTGTTGCAGTTTCCTCTGAGGCACAAACCATGCCAATGACATAATCTTTATCTTGATTTAACGTTATCGCTTTCACGCCTGTCGCAGTCCTGCCCATCGGACGAACTGCCGACTCAGGAAAGTGTATTGCACGGCCGGATTTAGCGGCTATCACGATGTGCTGTCTTCCATTGGTCATGCTGACATTTACCAACTGATCATCCTCTCTGATATTCAAAGCGATGATACCATTGATACGAGGGCGACTGTATTGCTCCAAGGTAGTTTTCTTGATAATCCCCTTTTTGGTAATCATGACCAAGAAGTGATTATTCAGGTAATCCTGGTCTGCCAAACTCTCCACCTGTATGATGGATCTGATTTTGTCATCAGATTCAATGTTGATCAGGTTTTGAATTGGACGGCCTTTGGAAGTCTTAGACCCTTCCGGAATCGCATAAGTTTTCAACCAGAATAATTTCCCTTTATCAGTGAAAATCAAAAGGTAATTGTGCGTGGATGCTGTAAACAGATACTCTGTAAAATCATCTTCTTTGGTACTCACGCCTTTAGAACCAACTCCGCCTCTACCCTGAGTTCGGTATTCTGTTAAAGCAGTACGCTTCACATACCCCTGATGCGATACGGTGATCACCACCTCTTCATTCGGGATCATGTCCTCGTAGCTGAAATCTTCCGCATTGTGCTCGATTTCGGTCCGTCGGTCATCGGAAT
>DMSR01000330.1 GCA_003457145.1 Bacillus sp. (in: firmicutes) | reverse complement strand
AATGATGGATCATCAAATGCACAATCAAATGCCGCAGCTGGGCGGGATGATGCAGGGCCAGATGCCGCATATGCCGCAGCTGGGCGGAATGATGAATCACCAAATGCCACATCAAATGCCACAGGTAGGCGGGATGATGCAACAGCCAAATATGCCTAAGCAGGCTGTTCAAGGACTGGAGAAAGATTGTGGATGCGGAGACACTATGGGTCAGCAGATGGGCAACCCTTACGGATCAATGGGACCTGGCTTCCACCAGCCGCAGCACGGATATCCGGTGGGATACGGACAACCGGGTTTGATGCACCCTTATGGGGCCGGCCCTGGAAGCTTTGGAATGCCTCGTTTTGATGAGGAGAGCAATGAATATTAACATCATCAAAGGAGGAGACGATTTTTTTACCAATCGTCTCTTCTCTTATTTATCTAGAGAACTCAACTTAAAAATCGAAGGCATCAAGCAGTTAAGAGGAAATGTATTTCTGATTAAATCTGATCAATCAAAATTCATCTTGAAGGGATTTAATGACTTAAGGAAATTAAAAATACAAGAGACTTTTTCCTCATCACTGCGTAAATCAGGTTTTAATCATTCCTATCGTTTTCATTCATTCAGTGATCAGCCATTGTATTTCGCAAATCAGTATTATGGGTGCATGGAATATATTGAGCCTCATAAGAAA
Organism: Bacillus sp. (in: firmicutes); assembly: GCA_003457145.1. Taxonomy (GTDB): domain Bacteria; phylum Bacillota; class Bacilli; order Bacillales; family Cytobacillaceae; genus Mesobacillus. Next base: position 2,304 of record DMSR01000330.1, on the reverse strand, counting down.
CCGTTTCATTATAAACATTCATCCGACAGGCTTGAGGGAATAAACCTGTTGGAAAACTTCCATGCAAAAACGCAAAACCTTTCCCATTCGTATTCAACATTGCTTCCAAAAACGGATTTGGTGAGCAAGTGGCGCCAAAGGAAGAATGAGTTTACACATAACATGCCAAGATTAAATTATCATATAAGCAAAGAAGTAGGAGATGAACTTATTAGCTGGGCTGATTTTTCATTGACAGGTTTCACACGTTTGAAAAAAAGTTTGGAGTCAAGCAAGCCGGTAATCCTTCATGGTGATGTAGCACACCATAACTTCCTAAGGTCAAGGGAAGGGAAGTTAAACTTAATTGATTTTGATTTGATTAGTATCGGTTCTAGTTCTTGCGACATGCTCCAATATGCCAACCGCATTTTGCCATTCTTGAATTGGAGGCTTGATTTGCTGTCTGAGATTCCGCATCTTAGTAATTGGCTGAATAACGACTCTTTTTTGTTTGGACTTTTATATCCTGCTGATATATTAAGGGAATGGAACAGGCTCTTTAGGGAGGAATCAGGCTTTAATTTCTACCGTACTGCACCAATTATTGAATTGACAATCAACCAAATTCATCAGAGACGGCAATTCCAAGAGGAAGTGAAATCGCTCTTGTAATAAGGTGTTATTTCNNTCCAAACCTTTATTGCCTCTTCACGATTTTGAGGTTTGGTCTTTGAATAAACCGGATTTTTGTTTTAATCCAGGCACTGCGATAGCAGCCTGAAATAAAAACAATATTTTCTTGGACTTATCTGGCTTCCTATTCACACTCTAATAAAGAGCAGTCTTACACGCTCAATTCGTTTGGATGGGGGTCTTTCGTTTGGATAAGAGGATATTGATGCTTCCTTTTACTTCTCTATTGGTATTTGGACTTGCAGCTTGTAGTGGGAATGACGAAACTGCCATTCAGAGTCGTAATGGCAGCAATGCTCAGCCATTGGGCTATTATTCGAATGAAAAAGGAAATGAAGTTGATCGAGCGGATGACAGGGAAGGTCCTGTTATAGAAATATTAGATCATTCCTTTGGTAAGGAGGGCCGAGTGGCTCAAGATAGAAAGAGAATGATACTGCAGACAAAAGATGAGAATGGCAATCCTCCAAATCCAACTGTTCCACGGGCAGACCACGACCATAATTTTTTTCAAAGAGATAATCGCTATAGCCGCAGTGATGCAAATTATCATGGACACTTGGATGATAACAGAGGCAACACTAGGATTTACAGTAATACAGATCAAGATAACAAAATGGCCAGGAAGGTTGGCATTGCTGCCGAATCTGTCGATAATGTTGACAAAGTTAGGGCTGTTATTTTTGGAAGAAGGGTAGAAATAGTGGTCGAACTAAAGGACAAATCCTTAGAGAAGAAAACGAAAAAGGGAATTAGAGATGCTGTCCTTCCATATCTCGAAGGCAGGGAACTGCGGATTATACAGGATGAAGGTACATTCAGCAGGACGAGGAATATTGATTATAACAGGAAAAACGGTAATCCGCGAGAGAGCATCAACTTTAATAGAAGATAACAATTTTGAAGGCAGAGCAGAGCAGCGGCTTTGCCTTCCTGGATATAATAAACCATTTTCTTAAAAAAATTCTGGCTATTTTTGCAAAGGCATTTTTGCATTGATTGCTGTTTAGTAATCCTTAATAGGTCGTTGTTGAACTGGTTATGACTTCGGACAAGTTATGAGGAAAAGAAGGAAAAGCTGTCCGAACCTGAAGCGACTTCGGACAAGTTTTGAGGAAAAGAAGGAAAAGCTGTCCGAACATGGAGTGACTTCGGAGAAAAATTGTTCTGCGTTCTTTTCGAGGAGCCTTTTGAATTGAGAATGCAATAAAGCTAGTTCAATCCAGAAACAGACTTTTACTTTTGGTGAGAAAAATTGTTCTGCGTTCTTTTCGAGGAGCCTTTTGAATTGAGAATGCAATAAAGCTAGTTCAATCCAGAAACAGACTTTTACTTTTGGTGCAAAAGCAGCAAAGTTGTACAAAGAATCTTTGTTGTGAGTGTAAGGCCATTCTTTGATGGTCACTTGCACCGTGCTCTTTTCGCGTTGGAGACAAAGAATGAAATGTAATGTTAAAGTCGGACACTGGTTTATACTTTCGTGTTAAAAAAAACAAAGTTTACGAGAAGACCCTTAATTTTAAGGATAAACTAGATGATTTTGGCTAAGCTAGTATTAGAAGGCTATTATCATATACTCTTGTTAATATATGGACACATTATAATCAACAATATGAGAGGTGGACAGCA
>DMSR01000327.1 GCA_003457145.1 Bacillus sp. (in: firmicutes) | reverse complement strand
GCCAGGCTCCATTTTCAGGTCATTGGAAAACCTGTCTGAGGACCATCTGATGCACCTGCAGCAGAATGACGAAGAAAATTTACGAGTTTTTGAATCCTTCCTCGAAGGACTTTCTGAAAAAGAGCGTGAGCAGTTATCCGTGAGGCTTGAGGAAAAAAGAAATCAAATACAAAAATTTGTGGACGAACGGAAATCCGAGCAGGAGTTTGTATATGGAATCAATAACATACTTAAAAATGCGTATTTAATGCCCTTCCAGACAAGGGAACTTGCAGAGTCTTACCTCCAGGCTCGGCAGCCCGATTGGAAAGTCGGCTTGTTGTTCTCTAAGCGGAAAACAGAACAGGAAAGAACTACAAGGCTGGAAACCTTCCATCGGGACCTTGAAGAAAAAGTCCAATCCCAGCTTGATTGGCATATTAAAGACTTTCTAACAAAGCTGTTCAGGAAACATAATTTTTCACAGACAGAAATGCAGAAAGCTATTAACGGGTTCGAGGTGGAGTTTGATAAAGAGTTGCTTTCGGAATTAGTGAAAACTGGAGCCAGACTCTCAGGCGACTATGTATTGAATTATACGAATGATGTTACACAAGCATTGAATAATCTCGCAAGGAGAAAGCTTGAGCCGATCAAGGAATTGTTCATTAAAAATAGGAAGGTGAATGATGATGAGCAATTAAAAACACTTTCCATTGAGGAAGAGAAGCTTGAAAAATTGATGGCCGCCTGGAATGGTTTACTTGCAATCCGCGATGGACTTGAAGAACATAGGCGGAAGGTTTCTGAAATATTGTATGGGAATTCGACTGGATGCTACCCTGAAGAAGACTATAACATTTTTAAAACAGAAGATGACAAACCAGAGATTATTACAAACGCTAAGCCAGCCAAAGCCAACACGGAAATGAAGCACGGTGACCCAGCAACCGATGCGGAGGCTTTCAGGGAGAAGCAGATTCATGATATTGAGCAATATCATGAAAGACAGAAGCTGTTAGTGGATAAGCTGGAATTTACTTCTTCACAGATTGAGACGACCCCTGGCTTAAAAAAAATCGCCCGGGAATTGAAAGAAAAGGCAACTAGAATTAAAGAAAGAGAATTTACTGTGGCCCTGTTTGGTGCATTCAGTGCGGGAAAATCTTCATTTGCTAACGCGCTTGTTGGTGAAAGGATTTTGCCGGTATCACCGAACCCGACTACAGCAGCCATTAATAAAATTAAGCCGGTAACTGGAGAGAATCCTCATGGAAGTGTCATCGTAAAAATCAAGGATGCAAATGTAATGGTTAAAGAGCTTGAGCGTTCACTGGGCTTGTTCGGTCAGTCTACAACAGATTTCGACCACGCTCTCGAGCAAATCAGCGGCTTGAAATGGGAGGATACGGGTTTCAGCGCTGCTGAAAAAACGCACTATGCATTCCTCAAGGCATTCGCGGAGGGTTTTACCACTTTCAAGGACCAATTTGGTGATAAACTGTTTGTCGACCTTGATTCCTTCCGAGGATATGTCGCTGAAGAGGAAAAATCTTGTTTTGTTGAATGGATCGAAGTTTATTATGATTGTGATCTGACGAGGGAAGGGATCACACTTGTCGATACGCCGGGAGCTGATTCAATCAACGCTCGACATACTGGTGTTGCCTTTGATTATATTAAGAATTCCGATGCTATTTTATTCGTTACCTATTATAACCATGCCTTCTCGAAAGCGGACCGTGAGTTCCTTATTCAGCTAGGGAGAGTCAAGGATAGCTTTGAACTTGATAAGATGTTCTTTGTTGTCAACGCGGTGGACTTGGCGAATTCCAGTGAGGAACGACAATCGGTCCTTGATTATGTTGAGGACCAGCTTGTCCAATATGGCATAAGGAAGCCTAATTTATTCCCCATTTCAAGCCTGAAGGGTTTAGAGGCCAAGAATGACCCTGAATCTGGTGGTAATCCGTTCTTTAACCATTTTGAACAAGCGTTTTATTCCTTTATCGCCCACGACTTAATGAATATGGCTGTGGAGGCTGCTGAGGCAAAGTGGGAGCAAGCTGTCACATTAATTGAGGAAATGGTTGGTTCAGCGCAGGAAGACAAGGAAGCAAGGGCAGTTAAACGAAGAAAGCGGCTAACTGAGCAAGAAGATATGCTGCTTCTTTTATCAAAGAAATCGACGGACCTTCTGGGAGAGCGGCTGTCTCAGGAAGCAGATGAACTGACCTATTATATCCGCCAGCGGGTGTTTTTCCGATTCGGGGAATTTTTCAGGGAATCCTTTAATCCAGCCCTTCTGAAGGACGATGGCCGTAATTTGAGGAAGGCTCTTGAAACAGCACTTGAGGAGCTTATTGAGAGCATCGGTTATGACCTTGCACAGGAAATGAGAGCAACTTCCTTAAGGATTGAAACGTTTATCGACCGGATGCTTAAGGAGTTTCAGCAGGGTATGATTGCTGAACTATTAAAGATCAATCAATCTCTTTCCATCACATTAGCAGACCATGGCTCATTAGCAGGTCTGGATTTTGACACAGCCTTCAATCACATTGACCGCAGTCAGCTAAATAAAACGCTTGGGATGTTTAAAAATCCTAAATCTTTCTTTGAGAAGAATGAAAAGAAAGAAATGGCGGAAGTACTGGAAAAACTTTTGCATGAACCGGCCGAAGAATATCTTGAGAGAGAGAATTCAAGACTGAAAAATCATTACCATCCTGAATTGAATAAGGCATTTGAAAAAATCCACGAAGATTTTTCAGAGCAAATCAAGGAATATTTTGAAGGGATCACCTCCGCCCTTGAAGAAAACTTTTCTATAGAAGGCGTTAAAATTTCGCTGGCTAAGATCAAAAACTATCAATAAGGGTTGATATGAAAATGGTCAATAACCGTTTCCATGCGTGTGCCACTTGCGTTAATTTCAAAGCGGAGAAGGAAGAAGCCAATTTAAAGTATTTTTGCGCCAGACTGGGATTTGAGACGAGGACACATTATCAATTCGATTGCTGGGATCCGAAGGAAAACGTGAAAAAATTAATGGCTGCTAATAATCTAAAAAATAGGGGAGTGATTTCCTTGCAATACAATGTAGAGACTCATTGGTTAAAGGAGAATCTTGAAGATAAGAATGTAAGAGTGGTAGACTGCAGATTCAAACTGGGCGATCCAGATGCAGGAAGAATTCAGTATGAAAACAGCCATATTCCTGGCGCTGTTTATTTTGACCTCGAAAAAGACCTCTCTGGTGCGGTTGAGGTTCA
>DMSR01000086.1 GCA_003457145.1 Bacillus sp. (in: firmicutes) | reverse complement strand
AGGTTCTGCTTGGAGCTGCATTGCCTGAAGTCTCCTGAATTATTGGTCCGGCCGGAGCTAGGGGAGCTTTTGGAATTTCTCCCCGTACTGGATTGACGGCTTTAATTAAAATTTGATTGTCCGGAGTCCAGGCAAAGCTTCCTCCCACGATTTCATTTAAAATGCTCTCAGTGAGTTTACGAGCTTCGTAGGTGGCTATATCTATCACCCAAAGACTGATCCCATTAGCTTCAGTCTGCGTAAAAGCCACATAATTATCATCTCTGGAAAGCGAAAAACCGTTCATTTTTGGATTTGTTGGGAGTCCTTTGATTTGGACTTCTTCTCCTCCCTTGGTCATTTTAATTTTCAGATTTTCCACACTGCCGGTTCTACTTGGTCCGGAGGTGGCTGGATTTATACGCAGACCGGCGATACGAAGCTCAGGCTGAGACAGATCTTCGATGGAAGGATTCCCTGCCCGTTCAAGTAACATCATCCAATCTCCATTTTTGCTAAAAACAACCGAAGGGGTACTTGGTGCATTGACCAAATCGGCTATAGCCTTGGGTGGAGTCTGATAAGTAGTCTGTGCAAAATTGGACCCAAGGCACGCTCCGAATAAAGCGAGCGCCAAAATTGATTTAGTTAAGAGTTTATACATATTAATTTGGGTTAATTCTGCATGAAAATACTCTTGAATTTTAGAAGTCAAGGATTGAAATACGCCAATGGTAAAAATTGGAGGGAAAGTGGAGTTTCCTGATGTTTTGACTAATTATGCCATTAAAACAAAAAAGCCCGGCATTTTGGGCCAGGCTCACTTTTATTACATTTAATTTTTATTTTCCTTTTTCACCAATGGAGATCATTGCACAACGGAATCCGATGTGGTTTGTGGCAGAATCTTGGTGCATAAATCTACGTGTACCGGGTGCCAACCAATAGGCCACATCCTTCCAAGAACCACCTTTATATACCCTGATTTGGTCCGTAAATAAAGAAGTCTCATAATTTTCCTCTTCGTCATACACACCATCTTTTCTCACAGGGTTAAGATCATCTGAATCCTGAAAAGTCATCGGCCTGTAGATGTCATAAACCCACTCGTTCATGTTACCTGCCATGTGATAAAGACCAAAATCATTTGGAGCCATATCATACACGTTGGTTGGAAGAATGTCTCCATCGTTCCTTTGATTACCTGAGATACCAGCATAGTCACCTCGTCCCCGCTTAAAGTTAGCAAGGAAATCTCCCTGCTTACCTTTTCGCTTTACGTTGTAGGGATTACGGACGCCACGACCATCCCAAGGATAGATTCGGCCATATTCCTGATTTTCATCCAAATATTGAGTTCCGATCATCGCTTTGGCGGCATATTCCCATTCAGCTTCGTTTGGAAGTCTAAAATCTGCCATTGCTACTCCTCGTTCTATTAATTGAACTTTAGTGAAGGATGAATCAATGCCTCTTTCCTTACGAACTAAATCCTGAACGAAATCAGTTCTCCATTTTGAATATACGCTTGCTTGTTTCCAGGATACTCCTGCCACAGGGTAGAAGTTGAAGCCAGGGAATCTAAAATAGTATGATTGATACAAGTCATTGAAGGACATTGCACTCGCCCAGACTGCTTCAGAAGGTTCGAGTTTCAAAAGCTAATCAGCACTCACTTTTTTCTTCATGTCAAACAAAAATTCCCGGTAATCATTATTGGTGATTTCGGTTTCATCCATGTAAAAATTGGCGATCGAAACAGTTCTCTCCAAGTTATCTCTAAAAGCCATTACGTCCTCTTCCTGTGAACCCAATACGGTACGGCCGCCCTGAATAAACTTCAAGTTTGGACCGGGAATTTGCTCTGCTCTTTTGGAAACAAAAAAGTTTGTAGAATCATTTTCCTCAAAAGAAAATGCTGCTCCGGTAGTAGCACTTTTCTTACCAGGTTTGTCGGCGGTTCTTCGGCCATACCCTGGAGTTTTGTTACAGGAGGATAATACAGTAGCGGAAACCAGCAAAAAAGCTGTTGTCCACATTCCCCATGATTTGTTATTCAGACGCATATTTTGATGTTTTGGTCTATTTCAGAATGCTAATATAGATGCATTGGAACCTACTTCCAACGCTTTTCAATTTTCAGGTTTATTCAAAATGGCCCCAATTGAATCATTTGAGGCAAATTCAACAAAATTCATAATCGAAAATGCAATATTTATGCCAGTTAAATTTTGATAAATTTCTTATAAACTCATTTCCAAAAGAACCTTTTGGGCCTTTTGAATGGTCGGGACTCCTTCGATGGTAAGAATCAAACGGTTTTTGTGTTCTTTTATTTTACACTGCTTACTATGGACTTGTGCAAACTTCATGATTTTACCAAAAGCAGAGGAGGAATAGAAGTCATCTCGATTGGAGGGCAAAAGATAGCACTTCATTTGCCTTCCTTTCAAGACAAGCTTCTCAATTCCAAGCTTTTCTGCTAACCAACGTAAACGAACTGTCTCCATTAAGTCACTGACTGCCTGTGGGAATGGACCAAAACGATCCTGAAGCATTAGCGAAAACTTGGTGAGATCTTCTTCATTTTTGATTGCATCGAGTTTGGAATATAGCCCCAAACGTTCACTGATATTGGTCACGTATGTTTCAGGAATCAACAGTTCCAAGTCGGTTTCTATGGTACAATCCTGAACCAATACCTTCACTCTTTCGCTCAAATCTGTTTCAAAAAGTGCGGCAAATTCATTTTCCTTCAATTCCTGTACAGCTTCATCGAGAATTTTATGATACATCTCAAATCCCAGATCTGTGATAAATCCGCTTTGCTCGGCACCCAGTAAATTTCCCGCTCCCCGAATGTCCAGATCTTTCATCGCTACTTTGAATCCGTCACCTAAATCCGAAAACTCCTCCAAGGTTTGAAGCCTTTTTCTGGCCTCCGCAGTCAAACCTGACATCGGACTGGTCAAAAGGTAGCAGAATGCTTTTTTATTGCTTCGCCCTACCCGGCCACGCATCTGATGCAAGTCGCTCAATCCAAACATGTGGGCCCGGTTGAT
>DMSR01000384.1 GCA_003457145.1 Bacillus sp. (in: firmicutes) | reverse complement strand
CTGTGGATTGTGCCAGGTGCAGGACACACTGAAGCATACACCATTGCTGAGGAGAATTATCAGGAGCGTCTTAAAGCGTTCTGGGCAGACTCGCTGGAAAAATAGGAGGAAACGAGATATGCAACTAATAGAGAGAATCGGTGAGCGCTTTTGGTATATGACACCTGTTTCCGAAACTGACAGACCGATTTTGGGAATGGTAGTTGGAAATGAGAAAACATTAATGATTGATGCTGGTAACTCGGAGGAGCAGCTATTTCTCGAAATGCTTTTAGACAAACAGGTTGCCTATCCTGACTTTGTTGTCTTGACACATTGGCATTGGGATCATGTTTTTGGCCTTTCGCATGTAAAGAAGGCGATTTCAATTTCTTCCGTGAAAACAAAGGAAGCAATTGAAAAAATGCTGCCACTATCCTGGTCCGATGAAGCCCTTGATCAGCGAGTGGCAGAAGGTACAGAAATTGAATTTTGTTCAACTGCTATAAAAAAAGAGTTCACCGCTAATCGAGATATTAAAATTACTCTTCCAGAATTGACCTTTGTAGGGAAAGTGGAAATTGATCTTGGCGGACTTACATGCATCCTTCAGCATGTTGGCGGGGATCATGCTGGAGATTCTGTTGTTGTATATATAAAAGAAGAAAAAATCCTGTTCCTTGCTGACAGTATTTATCCAAACATTTTCTCCCCGAAAAGGAATTATACGATAGCTGGAACATTAGCCTTGCTGGATATTCTCGAAACATTTGATGCTGAGACCTACATCCTTTCTCATTGGAAGCCGATTTCGAAGGAAGAATACCATAGAGAAGCAAAGCTCCTTAGAACGATTGCAGAGTTGACTGGCACGCTGAATGGGCAACAAAATAAAATGATTGAGGAGTACAAAAACAGTTGCAGGAGAGAGCTGACTGAGGATGAATTGGAAACGATCTACTGCTTCAGTAATGGCTATCACATGTAGCAAAGAAGCTGTACTCCCGATTTTTATAAGGTTTTTTCTAATTTTTATATAGAGAATTTTCTTTGGCCAAAAAGAAACAATCCATTCAAAAACTGGCGTATTTAATAATCAGAAAAAGACGACTACCGTTATTGGCAGTCGTCTTTTTGCTTTAACATCTTCGCTAAATACGGCTTTGGCGCCAAGATGTTCTTATCATTTACTGCATTTACATTCCTTATTAGCGAGGTGCAATCCGTAGGAAAATCATAAGGGAGTAACTGCTGGTATTTCGAAGGCAATATTTCCGCATCCCGGTATTCCCAGAATGGCAAATCGACCGGATCACCATCTGAATCATATTGTGTTTTTAAATAGTTTACGATTATTTTTCCAATTGCCCTACCCAGCTTTAACCCTTCATTGTTGTCAGAAGGGAAATGAACGCCAGCATATAATCTGCTGATTGAATCTTCTTCAGCAAATTTATGAAGTTTCTTTGCTTCTTTAGGGAAGTAATAGCTTAAGATGACTTCCGTACATCCTGACATGGAGGCATGGCCTGAAGGATAGGCTGGGAATCTAGGGGTGCATAATAATGTCTCCATCGTATCGTCGTATTGATCGGGCCTCGCAACGTCCCAATGGTATTTAAGATCCCAGACAATCACCATCGTGTCGTTTATGGCTGCCTGGACGACTGCAAGAATCCGGGCAGCATACACAGGACTAACACCATATGTGTCTATTAATCTGTCGATAACAGGTGTCCATTGCTTGGTAGGTACTCCTGTACCATAATACTCGCCAATCAGTTCCTGATCAGGAGAAAGATTCTCTAATGTCTTTTGGACAATGATCAACTCTTTATCAAAATCAATAAAATTTGGATGTTTAATAGGTAGTCTTAATGTTCGATAATAGGGATCAAGGAATCTCCCTTCTTTGTCCTTCTTTAAAAAAAACAGGGGCCATGAACCAGCGAGAGGAGTAACTGGATTATCAGGGGGATATCTTTCTCCTGCATAATTGGTTTCTGACCATCGTAAATAGTTGAATCTCATAGTGTTCACCGCCATGGTTTGTTGATTTATCATATGTAATACAAATGAAAGTGGATAGGCTGTGAACATGATTTCGGGAATTTTATATCTTTGATCCGTCTCTTGTTAAATAGTTTGCTGACTTTTATATTACTTAAGTTTTATTGAAACAGAAATGTATACACATCAAATGAAAGGGAAAAGGGATAAGGTGCTTCCAGTCTCACCGGACGAGCTGTTTAGAACAAAGAGGGCACCGCAGGACGGTTGTTATTCTGTGCATAAATTCAAATAATCTCTTTGAAATGCCGAAATCTTCCCTGTTTACCTGCATAAAAAAGAAACATGGAATGGACAAAGTATAAAATAGCTGTCCAAACATATATCTCTAAAAGGACAATCAAACTAGGCTCTGTTAAACGTGGATGGGGTTTTCTGCTGTTGTTAGTATTTTAACCTTCTGCTTTAACAATGCCAAAAAGGGGGAAATCGTCATGCCGGAAGGAAAACATGAAGTGACAATAGATGTCCCAATAGAGGAGGTTTGGGAATTTGTAAAGGATATGGACAACTGGGCTCCTTTACTGCCTGGATACATTAGCCATGAAAAGTTAAGCGAAAATCACTCCAATTGGACCTTTAAAGAAACCGTCGGACTCCTTAAGAAAAAAATTAGCTTGCAGGTTACGATTAAGGAATGGATTGAACCGACAAAAGTAACATTCGATTTAAAAGGAATAAATGAAAACCTTACTGGCCGTGGCTATTTTAAAGCTGCAGCCTTGGATAAAAAAAGGACGAAAATGACTGGATATCTGGAAATGACGGCACAAGGTGCAATGGGACCGGTAATGAATGGGGTCATGAAAACTTCTCTGCCTAAGAGCGGTGAGAAACTGACCATTGCGATTGCAGAAAAACTGGAACAAAGAAAAGCCTATCGTTGAATATACAAATGTACTCTCAATGGCAAAACTCATCATGTTTAGCCAATTTTAATCAGAAAAACGAAAGGGAGTATGCAAAATTGCATGCTCCCTAGTTTATTTCTTTTCCACTTTTAGCAGACCATCGATCCTTTCACCTTTTTCGAAGTATATAATCACCGTATCTTCAATCTGGAGATCTACCTCTGAAGGCAAGTACTTCTCTTTAAAAAATATCCTTTTTCCATTTGCAGCTTTCCCGTAATAACCAGCCTCATTGAAATCTGTAATTGTGTATTCTTGGGTGAAATATTCCTGCTTTATCTCATTGGAAGCCTTATTGGCATGGTTAATCTCGATCTTCAGAAAAACCAATAGTCCGAGGAATAAAGTCAATAAAATCAGGATGAATATTCTCATTTCTAATCCTCCATAGCATAATCCACCAAACATTATATGTGGTTATGGCGGTTAAATGACACAATTTAAGCATTGTTTTTAGTACTTAAGGGAGTTTACCTAATTTGTTATAATTATAGGAACACAGAAGTTTAGAAGGGTTATAAAATGACTGAGATGAAAAAAATATTAGAAGTAGATTTATATGAGCCAATTCAGAAGCACTTTTTAAAACAGGGATTTACGGTAAATGGGGAGGTCCATGACTGCGATTTAACGGCTGTGAAAGATCATGAGCTAGTCATTGTAGAATTAAAACTGAATTTAAATATTGAGCTATTGCTTCAGGCAACAAGAAGACAGCGTCTAACAGAAGCTGTATACATTGCCATACCAAAACCAAAAAGAATGTCCAAAAAAAGATGGAATGATGTGATTGCGCTCGTTAAAAAATTGGAGCTGGGATTGATTACTGTGTCTTTTACTGCCAAGAGGCGCACCCTTGACTTCGTGGTCCATCCAGAACCTTTTGACCGCAAGAAGAGCACAGGAGAGAACCGGCGCAAGAAGTCAAAGCTATTGAAGGAAATAGAGGGACGGAGTGCAGATTACAATACTGGCGGCAACAGCAAGAGCAAAATCATGACTGCATATAAGGAAAATTGCATACAAATTGCATGCTACCTGGAAAAAGAAGGTCCAATGTCAGCGAAAACTCTTCGTGAACTAGGGACCGGTGATAAGACATCTTCGATTTTATATAATAACTTTTATAAGTGGTTTGAAAGGATTCAAAGGGGAGTCTATTCACTGAGTGATCAAGGTAAGCTGGAATTGGCTGAGTATCCGGCTCTTGTCGAGTATTATTTGGAAAGACTAGCCAGCAAAAGTAGTGATGATTCAGTCCAGTGATTTCTTCACTATTGTTGCAGCATTTTGAGCAAATCAGGGCAATCCGCACTTATTCGTTAAGGATGGCTAAAATTAATTTAAAGCGGTTACTCTTAAATTAATTAAAGTCTCTTTTCGCTAATTTTTACGCTTTGCCAAGGTAATGACCAAAGCTAGGTATTTTACGAATGAATAAGTATTTTCAGTTTCAAAATAGCGGGCCATCCATACTAATACCAAGGTACCCTTTTTCTGCCTTTTTATGAACAAAAACACTTCTTTCGACCAATTACATATTAATACAACAGTTCTTATAATTAAACTGTACATATTTCGGGTATCGAAGGAGGATGTAAATGAAAAAGTTCTTATTGCTTTTGGCTGTACTGTTAGTCGCTTTTGGTTCGGGTCAATTTCCGGCAGCCGCACAGGAATCGGTAGAAAGGGATTATATTGTAGTGTTGAAGTCAGCACACACTGACAGTGCTTCTCTTCAATTGCTAAAGGATTCGGGAGCAGAAATTCTCATGGACGCTTCACAAATTGGTGTTGTAAATGTTAGGTCGCATAATCCGGCATTTCTAGAAGAGCTGCAAGGCAACTCAAATATTCTTGCTGTCTCTGAGGATATAGAAATCCGCTCTAGTGAAGAAGAAGGAGCAGCGCTAAGCCTAAATAACAGCGCAGCTATTTTACAGGATAGTGCAGATCTGTACAAGCTTTATCAATGGGATATCAAACGTGTGACTGAAGATGGAAAGTCCTGGGCAATCAATCCTGGCAGCAAGGAAACTCTCGTTGCCGTAATCGACACTGGTGTGGACTTTAGCCATCCCGATTTAAAAGAGAACCTTGTATTCGGTAAAGCTTTCTTCCCAGGTGCACAGCCAGAGGATGCAGTCAAAGATGCTGGATCCCATGGAACACACGTAGCCGGAACCATTGCTGCTAACGGAAGAGTGATGGGGGTTGGACCAGAACTGGCGATTGCTTCATCTCGTGTATCTAACAACCATGGGCGAATGAACTGGACTGGAATTTTATCGGCGATTACGACTGCTGCTGATGATGGGGCCGTCTCAGCGAACCTTAGCCTTGGTACGTACAGTATTATGAATGATAAGCAGGACCGCGCGCTTCACCTGTCCTCTCAACGTGCTGTGCAATATGCACTGAAAAAGGGAATGCTGATCATTGGAGCGAACGGTAACAATGGAATGGATTTAGGGAAACGGATGGAAACGGAAAAGAGGATTGGCAAAGTATATGACGGGCCATTATTCGATACCTTTACAAGCATTCCAGGTGTAATTGGTGTATCTTCAACAACAAACCGTGATACCTTAGCTTATTATTCGAACTATGGCTCATCCAATGTGAACATCTCCTCACCAGGAGGGGATTATGGTCCAAACTGGCCGAATGAGGAAGGTGATACGGCCAAGAGAGATTTAGAGGCGCGGACATTATCAACCATTCCGGTATCCCAGGGTTCATACGGCTGGAAAATCGGAACCAGTATGGCTGCTCCCAAAGTTACTGCCGCTGCTGCGCTAGTGAAATCACAGTATCCTCACCTTACAGCACAGCAAATTTCAACTCACCTGCAAAGAACTGCTGAAGATTTAGGGAAACCAGGACATGATGAGTATTATGGCCATGGACTTGTGAATGTTTTTAACGCATTACAATAAGAGGGAAAAACTGAAGCGTATCTGCTTCAGTTTTTTTTTGAGGAGTATTTTCTAAACAGTATAACCTTTCTAACAATCAGGTATAGAATGATGTAGTCCTGGTTCTCGAAAAAAGCACTTTCCTTCCTGCAAACTTTGTTCGGTTTTAAATTGGTAATTGTAAGAAGGAAGGTTCTGCATCAGAAGCTTTAAGGAAAGCTTCATAATTTAAGGAGCAGTCCCAATTGAACTGCTCTTTTTGTTTTGTACATATTCTGGCTGCTGAAGACAAATGTTAACCATGTATGTTAAAAAGTTTGGAGGTTAGCAAATGTTCTATCATATCAAAGAATTGCAATATAATGCCAAGCCGGACCGGCCCGATCCTGTATATGCGAAGAAACTTCAAGAAATTCTCGGCGGGCAATATGGCGAAATGAGTGTTATGATACAATACCTTTTTCAGGGATGGAATTGCCGTGGTGAAAAGAAATACCGTGATATGCTGTTGGATATCGGGACTGAGGAAATTGCGCATGTGGAGATGCTTGCGACAATGATAGCCCAATTACTCGATGGAGCCCCAGTTGAGGAACAGGAAGCAGCTGCGAAGGATCCGATTATTCTTGCTGCAATGGGAGGGATGAATCCGCAGCACGCGATTGTAGGAGGTCTGGGAGCCAAACCTGATGACAGCCAGGGATACCCTTGGAATGCTCGCTATACAATTGCGAGTGGAAATCTGCTGGCAGACTTCCGTGCCAATTTAAATGCAGAATCACAGGGCAGGCTTCAAGCGGTAAGACTTTATGAAATGACAGACGATCCTGGAGTCAGGGACATGCTATCATTCCTGATTGCGAGGGATCATATGCATCAGCTGCAATGGATTGCAGCAATTTCGGAGCTTGAACAAAAAGATGGATTAGTCGTCCCAAGTACCTTTAACCTGAAATATGAAAAACAGGAAGTGAGCTATTCCTTTATGAATTTCTCTAAAGGGACAGAAAGTGCTGAGGGAAGATGGGCAACTGGCGCAACACCTGATGGGAAAGCACAATTTGAATATATTGAAAATCCCGAGGCTATGGGCCAAATCCC
>DMSR01000260.1 GCA_003457145.1 Bacillus sp. (in: firmicutes) | reverse complement strand
AACAAGATAATTCGACCACATTTTTCAATATATTGGCGAAAAACAAGATAATTCGACCACATTTTCAATTAATTCGACCAAATTAGGTATTATTTCGACCAAGCCGTTAAAAAGCCCGGGCAACGATGCCCGGGCTTCAACTTCCTCACCACAAATTCGGCTTCACGACCATGAACCAAAGCATCGCCATCAAAAGAATGATGTAGGTCCAGATGGTGCGCATTAATTTTGCGGAGAGTTCTATTTTATTTGCGCCTTTTTCGGGAAACATCCGAAGTGTCGGGGAGAATGCCCTTGCCAGGAAAAAGAGTGAGGCAAACAGCAAGCTAAGGGTCGCGACGATCCATGGGGTCTTCCATGTCCATGGACCAAGGATGACGAGCAGGACTCCAGTGACTATCAGTACGTGCCCGGCGTGCATGGAGAGTCGCACGGCCGATTTCAGCGTAGCCAGATAAGCGCTCAATTCTTTTCCTTCAGCTGAGGGCAGTTTTTTAACAATTGGCATCAGAATGAAAAATGGACCAATTGAAGCGATTACGCTTGAAACGTGCAAATAGATGATGATTCGGTAGTATAAATCCATTTACATGCCTGTTATTCGTTAGCAGGGCTGAACTCGTGCACCCAAACTCTCATTTGCGGAAGCCAAGGTATGCCCGGGTGGTAGGATAGAATGGACTGCTTATATTCCTCAACTGTTTCAAAGCCTTCACGGCGTGCGTCTTCATCAGTCAAT
This sequence comes from Bacillus sp. (in: firmicutes), assembly GCA_003457145.1. Classification (GTDB taxonomy): domain Bacteria; phylum Bacillota; class Bacilli; order Bacillales; family Cytobacillaceae; genus Mesobacillus. The sequence continues at coordinate 4,527 of DMSR01000260.1, read as the reverse complement.
TCACCAAGAGACTGGGAATATACATTGTCAACGACGAATTTCTTGCCGTTCAGCTCCATGATTTCGCCAACATCAGCGTATCTGCCGTTCCGGCGAGTGGCTGTTTTCTTGCCTTCTAATACTTTATTGACGTCATCTTCCATCGTTACTAGACGATCGATCTCACAAGTTTTTGGCGGTAGTGTGTTTTGTCCTTCGTTGTTAGTCATTTGAAAAAACTCCCTTCCTTTTGTTCCTATATAATGTACCATATATAGAAAAATGATAGTATGATTAGGCATGTCTTATACAGATTAAATATGCCCAATTAGGAAGAAGGCTAACATGAGAATCAATAAATATATCAGCGAAACAGGCTTCTGCTCACGGAGGGCAACCAACCGTTTAATAGAAGAAAAGCGGATTACCGTCAACGGCACTATATGCGAACCGGGAACGATGATTGTGCCAGGGGATGTTGTGCTGATTGACGGCGAAAGCATTCCAGAGAAGTCCGCCTGCGTTTATATCGCACTCAATAAACCGGTTGGCATCACATGTACAGCTGCTAAGACAGTAAAAGGTAATATCATTGATTTCATGAATTACCCAGGCAGGATTTTTCCAATCGGCCGGCTGGACAAGGATTCAGAGGGGTTAATTTTGATGACGAATGACGGCGAAATCGTCAATAAGATGATGAGGTCTGAGTATGGACATGAGAAAGAGTATGTGGTCAAGGTTGATCGGCTAATTACCGAAGAGTTCATCAATGAAATGTCCGGTGGCGTCGAAATTCTTGGAACTATAACAAAACCTTGCAGGGTGTCTAAAATCAGTGAGCATGAGTTTCGCATCACGCTGACACAGGGCCTCAATCGCCAGATTCGCAGGATGTCCAAGGAATGTGGCTACAGAGTTGTCAGACTCGAGCGCGTTCGAATCATGAATATTGAAAGAGCAGACCTGGCTGACGGGGAATGGCGAGAACTGACACAAGCAGAATTAGCAGATCTTCTTGTGCAGTTGGGTTAATAATAGGTAAGAGTGAATTTGCTGTCTAATTCGAATCTAAAAGCAGCCAAGTCTATGAAAAGAGCTAAAAATAAATGTGAGAAGCAGAATCCACCTAGGTATTTTGCTTCTTTTTTTAAGGTCAAAAATATACTAAAATTAACCTTTCTAGTACAATGGAAGTATAAGAAAGCTTGTCTTTTTTAAGGGAATCTTTTAATTTGAATTGGCGTAAAGCTAACAAGGGCTATGGTTGAAATTATTGTGCCAGCCAGCTGCCGTCTATGTGGAAGCGTGCCGGCTAATCGATTGAGGTTAGTTTAGGGGATGAAAAGGATGTTTAACAAATTTGATTCACTTGATGAGCTGAAAAGAAACGTCTATCTCTGGATATTGCCTTTAATTATTTTAGCGCTGACCATTAATACCTTCTTGAATAATGAAAGCCAATTTGACACTATTGTAAATTCCACGCTTTTATTCTGGTTCACAGTGAGCTGGTTTTTATTATATAAAAATGTGTGGATTCGTTTTGCTGAAATCTCGAATCTACTATTAATTAGTTTGTACCATGTCATAACATTATTTGAAGTGATCCATAATAACCTGGCTAAGACAGGGACTGGGTCTCTCGGTGACTTCATTGTCTGGATGCCATTAATCATCATGTATGTATTTTTAACCTTGGGAATTAAAAAAGGTGTACTGTTCTCTATTTTGATGTTCCTTGCGACTTTCGGGATTGGGTTAAATTACATCGGGCAGTTATCATCGGAATCAATCGATTCCTTCATCCAATACCACGCTGCAAATATCGTCTATATTTTGGCCCTCTATTATGCGCAGAATATGTTCAGGGCATATGCAGAAGTCGAAATTTTTAAAAGGTATGCTTATATCGATTCATTAACGGGAATTGCCAACCGCCACCAAATCGATGAGTGGCTGGAACAAAAGCTTGAGTCAGCTGAAGAAGAACATGGATTGTTTTCAATCACCTTCTTTGATCTTGACCATTTCAAGAAAGTCAACGACCGTTATGGGCATAAAATCGGCGATTGTGTCCTGAAGGAACTATCGGCAATCATTTCTGCTAATATGGAGAAAGGCGATCTTTTTGGACGCTGGGGCGGGGAGGAATTCATCTTGATTTCCGAGACCACGGGCAGTCGTACATTCGCGAAGGCCGAGGAGTACAGGGCAATGGTAGAAAATCATCATTTTAAAGAAGCAGGCAAATTGACCGCAAGCTTCGGGGTGACAGATTTCCGGCCAGGGGACAATAGCGATTCTTTGCTGAACAGGGCAGATGAAGCTTTATACTCTTCAAAGAACAGCGGCAGGAACAAAGTCACCATGAATTAAAGCATCTTCATCTGTTGAGGATGTTTTTTTATGGAGGCTCTTTTTGTAAAATGTATTGCTTTTACTAGCGGGAATGATCAGGTAAAGTGCCCTTCATGGCAAATGGAAATGAAAAATGATTTAACACCATGAATAATGTGGTAAGATAACAATGATATGCAATACAATGAAATATTGAGTTTGGATGTAATCGTTTACAACCTGATTTTAACTTAACGTTTGTTCATAAAGGAGCGTTACTATATATGAAATATCGGTCTGCATTTGACATCATTGGACCAGTGATGATTGGGCCATCAAGTTCCCATACAGCTGGTGCTGCAAGGATTGGCAGAGTGGCACGGACATTATTCGAAAAACAGCCGAAGCGTGCAGTCATTTCTTTGTACGGCTCTTTTGCAAAAACATATAAAGGCCATGGGACTGATTTGGCTCTTGTTGCCGGGATCATGGATTTCGATACATTTGATGAACGGATTCCTAAGGCACTGGAAATTGCCAAGAAAGCTGGAATCGACATTGAGTTCTTGACAGAGGATGCCGTCATGGAACACCCTAACACGGTAAAAATAAATCTTTATGATGACAATGGGAAGGAGCTAGAAATCATCGGGATTTCTATCGGCGGCGGAACGATTGAAATCACCGAAATCAATTCATTCAAATTGAAGCTCTCAGGTGCTCACCCGGCGATTCTTGTCATTCATGAGGACCGGTTCGGAATGATTTCATCTGTATCTAGCATATTATCAAAAAATGAAATTAACATCGGCCACATGGAGGTCTCACGGAAAGAGCGAGGCGACGTGGCGATTATGGTAATTGAAATGGACAACAATATTGATGACGGAGTGTTTGCAGAATTGAGCTTCCTGCCCGGCGTCACACAGGTCATTCGGATGGTCGATTAAAAGTAAACAACAGGAGGGCGAGCCATGTTTCGAAATGTTGCTGAGCTTGTGGAACTTGCGGAAAAGAATCAAGTGAAAATCGCCGAAATCATGATTCGGCAGGAAATAGAAGTTTCAGGCCGTTCAAGAGAAGAAATTATTGCCCAGATGGACAATAACCTGTCTGTCATGGAACGGGCGGTTGAGCGCGGATTGAATGGGGTTAAGTCACATTCTGGGCTTACCGGCGGTGACGCTGTACTGCTGCAAAAATATATTGACAGCGGAAAATCATTAGCTGGGAATCTGTTACTGGATGCGGTCAGCAAAGCGGTTGCTACCAATGAAGTGAATGCAGCAATGGGTATCATTTGTGCGACGCCAACTGCAGGGTCTGCAGGGGTGGTTCCTGGGACATTGTTTGCTGTGAAGGCAAAATTGAACCCTACACGTCAGGAAATGATTGAATATTTGTTTACGACTGCCGCATTCGGATTCGTGGTTGCAAACAATGCTTCGATTTCCGGCGCTGCCGGCGGATGCCAGGCAGAAGTAGGCTCGGCCAGCGGCATGGCAGCTGCGGCAATCGTCGAGATGGCAGGCGGAACTCCGCAGCAGTCTTCGGAAGCTTTTGCGATCACATTGAAGAACATGCTTGGATTGGTCTGTGACCCTGTTGCTGGACTAGTCGAGGTTCCGTGCGTGAAAAGAAATGCGATGGGCGCTTCGAACGCAATCACTGCCGCGGATATGGCACTTGCGGGTATCACCAGCAGAATTCCATGCGATGAAGTCATCGGTGCAATGTATGCAATCGGCCAAACCATGCCATCCGCATTACGCGAAACGGCTGAAGGCGGTCTGGCAGCGACACCAACAGGACGCCGCCTGGAAGAAGAAATCTTTGGGAAGCCGAAGAAGAAATTAGTAGATTACCTGGTTTCAAAATAATAAAAGAAGAAGAGCCGATTTCTTTTTAAGAGAAATCGGCTTTTCTTTATTCTAAAGCAAATGAATATTCCTTTTCCGACAATCGGATAATATTTCTTCATTCCAGACTGATACCTGAACTTCGCCAATATGGATTTTCTGAAGGAGGAACATGCACAGTCTGGACTGGCCAATCCCGCCGCCAATTGTGTATGGGAGCTCTTTGTTCAACAGTGCCTGATGGTATTCAAGTGTTGAACGCTTTTCTTGACCGGCAATCTCCAGTTGTTCTGTCAGTGATTTTTCATCGACCCGGATGCCCATTGATGAAAAATCACTGACAGAACAA
>DMSR01000546.1 GCA_003457145.1 Bacillus sp. (in: firmicutes) | reverse complement strand
TATCGTTATTGGCAAAAACGGCTACCTCTTTTGGGTTTGCTGGATCCTTAAGATCGAAAACCCGAACTCCGCCATTTCCGCCATTCCTTGTGTGAGTTCCTAAATATGCATAACCTTTATGGGCGTAAACATCAGCGAAACTATTTTGTTTGCCATCCTCCCTAACCGTGTTCATTTCAGGAGCTGCGGCTTCATATAAAAATTGAAGGTTTTTGCTGCCTTCGAGTAATTCGGCAGCAACGTTGCTATATCCTGTTCTCTCGCCCTTTTCAATGTTCACATCACCAAGCTCATCATGGGCAAGGACATTGAACGGAATCGAAGATAGAGTCAAAGCACCTGCAAGTACCAAACTGGATAACATAGTCGTTTTCTTCATTTCAAACCCTCCTCTTATGTAATGGATTTCACTATACCAAAGGTGAAAACACCTTCACAATTAAAAAACTTAATTTTTTATAAATTCAGTTAATTATTCCTAATTCTATATTTTTTTCCTGTATCCTTTGTATCTATTTCGATAATCGAAATTAGGTATAATTCCATAGATTGACAAAGCTGAATTTCCATTCCTTCCTAATCATAAAAAACTAGTCTAAACCTCTGGGTTTTAGTATGATTAAGAAATGTGATTGATGATAACGAAGCATTAAATATAGATTGAAACGAGGATTTTAAAAATGAGTTTATTGAATGTAGAAAATTTGAGCCATACTTTTGGGGACCGTACCCTCTTCAAAGATGTGTCCTTCCGCCTTTTAGCTGAGGACCATGTCGGGCTTGTCGGCGCGAACGGAGTCGGCAAATCGACTTTGATGAATATTATTACAGGCCAGCTGATCCATGATGATGGAAAAGTCGAATGGACTCCTGGTGTAGAATATGGTTATCTTGATCAGCATACAGTTCTTACGCCTGGAAAGACCATTCGTGATGTATTGCGTGACGCCTTTCTGCCTCTTTTCAAAAAAGAAGAAGAACTGAATGAAGTGACTCGTAAGATGGCTGAAGCAACTCCTGAGGAACTGGAAGTATTGCTAGAGCAAATGGCAGAGATTCAGGATGCACTTGATGCAGGCGGATTCTACTCACTTGATATTGAGGTCGAAGAAGCTGCCCGCGGCCTCGGCTTGGATGCTATTGGAATCGACCGTGATGTTTCTGCTTTGAGCGGCGGTCAGCGAACGAAGGTTCTGCTGGCAAAGCTATTGCTTGAAAAGCCTAAAGTCCTTTTGCTTGATGAGCCGACAAACTACCTTGATGTCGAGCACATCCAATGGCTGTCCAGATATTTAAAGGATTATCCATATGCGTTCATCCTGATTTCACATGATACTGAATTCATGAACCCGGTATCCAACGTGATCTTCCAGCTAGAATTTTCCAAGCTTACTCGCTATACCGCATCCTATGAAAAGTTCCTGGAGCTTGCTGAAATTAATAAGAATCAGCACATCAATGCTTATGAAANNTCAACCACTGGCCGTGCAAAGAGCCGCCAGAAGCAGCTTGACAGGATGGAGCGTATTGACCGTCCGGAAACAGCTGCTAAGCCAACATTTGAATTCAAAGAATCCCGTGCCAGCAGCCGCTACGTTTTTGAAGGCAAGGATTTTGAAATCGGCTATACTCATGCTCTTCTTCCAAAAATGTCAATCACAATCGAACGCGGTGAAAAAATCGCCATTGTCGGATGTAACGGAGTCGGAAAGTCTACACTTCTAAAGACGATGCTTGGTAAAATTCCTGCTGTAAGCGGAAAGATTGAACGTGGTGACTTCCTCTTCCCTTCTTATTTTGAACAGGAAGTAAAAGCAGATGGCATCACGCCGATTGATGACGTTTGGAGTGAATTCCCGGGTCTTGACCAGCATCAGGTCCGTGCCGCGCTTGCCCGCAGCGGCTTGAAAAACGAACACATTTCCCGGCCGCTAAATCAGCTAAGCGGTGGAGANNACAGCGAAAGCAGAGTTAAAGCGTGCTTTAAAGGCATATAAAGGCACCATCGTACTCGTAAGTCACGAACCCGATTTTTATGAGGATTGGGTAACAAAAGTTTGGAACGTCGAGGAATGGGCTGGAAGAATTGAATAAGTGATATTTGAAAACCTGTTGAAAATTTTCACAGGTTTTCTTTTTAATTTTTGAAAGAATGTGTATTGCAGAGTAAAGTTGCTTATAAAAGCTTTGGTAAAGCCACTGCATTTTCTTTAAACTCTTGAATTTGAAAGGATATTCATAGGAAATATCACCATGGCAATAAATTTTATGACACTTTCAATGAAAATTTGTGAAAAGTATTGAGTTATTCACGCTATATTGATAAATTTTATAGATAGTATAAAATTTATTTATAAGGGTGATAGAAATTGAAAAAGCTAATTGCATTGATCATTATTATGATTACTTTTACTCTTGCAGCCTGTTCAGCTGATAATGTGCAACAAGGACAAGAGAAAACCATAACAGAAACCATAAAAATTGGAGCTATTCCCGACCAGAATGCTGCAGATTCAAACAGGAGCATGAAGGACTTT
>DMSR01000112.1 GCA_003457145.1 Bacillus sp. (in: firmicutes) | reverse complement strand
CCGTATATTCAGAGCCATACTCCTTTATTAATTCTGCTTCCATTTCCTCATAAGTCATGACCCGTGGCTTCCATGCTAATTCCTTGCACGGTTCCCCGCTCAGCTTGCAAAATTGTTCATAACGCTCACTGTAAAGCTTCAATGCATTCTCGAAAGCTATAGAAGCTTGTTTCCTCAGCTTTTCCAGAACATCCTTAGGAGTCCAGGAATGAATGAAGAAATTGTAATAAACATAGGCTGATAGTGCTGTTTGGACGTTATAGCTTGGTTTAAGGTCCATCTGCTTAAGTGAAACAGGTGGCAATGTAATTTCACCAAACGCTTCATTACAAAGCTTTGGATTGTAATCGATCTGCCGAGTCAATTCAGCTGCAACCAGGTTCGGGTCAAGCCCTTCAAAGCAAGATCCAACATGGGTTTCAGCACCAGTAATAAAGAAGGAAGGGAGAAGTTTACCAACTGTTCCTTTATAGATATATCGGTTTTTATCTCCTTCAAAGCGAGGAGATACAAAATCACTATTCACTGCGGCTACATAGTTGAAGGCGTGTTCTGCTTTCCAGGCAATGAGGTTTTTAAGGGCAGAAAGTATGCCTGTCGAACTGTCTTCCTCATCACATTCAGCTAAAAACACAAGATTGCCTTCAAGCTCTTCGGGGTGCTCCGAATAATACTTCAGCAAATAGAGATTGCTGGCAAGTCCGCTCTTCATGTCAAGCACGCCACGGCCAAACATCCAGTCACCCGTGTCTGCATGTTCCCTTACAAGTGGAGGGAGGGCTTCCTTTTTCAGTTCCTCGATTAACACATCTGGATCGAACGCCTTGTCTGCAAGCTGGGTAAAATCGTCAATCCCAACTGTGTCTAAATGGCCCATCAAAATGACTGTCTTTGTGCTATTTCCTTTTGTGCCTTTCACAAAAGCCAGCACATTGTAACGCTCAAGCTTATCATTTTCGGTCTGAGGCTTAATCACTTGAGCAGGATTGTCTATAAAATAAGGAAATGAGGAAATCATTGTATAAAGAGCCTGGGCAATTTCATTTTCACCGTAAGTATTGACTATGCTCCCTATATTCACAAGCTGTTTTGTATAAAATAAGACCTCATTGCGGCAATCTAGCAAAATGAGCATCCCCTTTCATAAATAATGAAGGTTTTTAATAAGAACCTAACTCAAATCTGCTGGTAATACAATGGCTTTCGAATAAGTCGGATGTGTATTTTCTCCAATTCAGTGAATGTTGTCAGGAAGGAAATAGTGATTGAATGAAAGGAGCAGGTGCAGGCCTGTTCTTTTTTTGTTGACTATTCTTAAATAAAAATACTCCATATAGGGGAAATTAAGAAAAGCCAATTTTAGGAGGGTGTTGTATGGACTTTTCATTTATATGGCAGAGCTTTGTCTTAATTTTATCTGGCATATTGCTTTTAAGAGTCGCGGGGAGGAAATCCATTTCACAAATGACACTGGCTCAAACAATAATTATGATTTCAATCGGTACAATCATTGTTCAGCCGATCGTTGAAAAAAGCACGGTGAAGGCAATTGCCGGTGCGGGAATCTTTGTTGGATCAATAGTATTGCTGGAGTATTTGCAATTGAAATTCAACTTTTTCGAGAAATTTCTTACAGGAAAATCAAAGATTGTCATCCAAAATGGACAGTTGAATGTAAAGAACCTTAAGAAGATGCGTTTGACTGTAGATCAGCTGGAGATGCGCATTCGAAATAAAGGGATTTCAAAGATGGAGGATATAAAAACAGCAACGCTAGAGCCCAATGGCCAGCTAGGCTACGAATTGAAAGACGATGCCAAGCCGCTGACAGTCGGTGAGTTCAAAAAGATGTTGAATGACTATCTCCCTGCCATGATCATGAATGCTGGAAATCAGCCGCAAAAAGGTGAGCCGCAAAATATATTTAAAGAAATTCAAAAACAGGATAAGCAAAATCATCCGGATTATCTTCAATAGGGCTCCTGTTGCTTGTATATCCTAAAGTGAAAATTGGCATATGGACTTTAGTGCTTTTTAGGTTCAGGGGTCAAGCGAAGTCATAAAGAAGAGGGGATTTGAAACTCCATTAGCAATAATCAATGCGGAAAACAGCCGTAAGAAAAAACATTTCTTTCCTTTTATTTTTTGCCTCTGATGTGCTATTATTTAGAAATGCGAAATATTATTTATTAAATCTTCTATTGCAGAAGATTTTTTTCTTTTGTCTTTGACCAGTAGGATCCTGCAGCCTTTTCAGAGCGAATTAGCTCTACATAGCCATGCAGAAAATTGACAAGCAACAAAGGGGGAGAAACATGGTGACACAAACAAAAAAAGATCCACTATGGACTGCGTCATTCATAAAACTAATGATCGGGAATCTTTTCATTTTCATGTCTTTTCAAATGCTTATTCCAACTATGCCTCCTTATATAAAATCAATTGGAGCGAGTGGAACAGAGATTGGCCTGGTTACTGCTCTGTTTTCAATCGGAGCTGTATTAAGCAGGCCGTTCATCGGTTTCATGCTCGAATACAAGGCTCGGAAACCGCTCGTTTTGGTCGGAGCTCTGCTGCTTCTTTTGATCACATTCCTTTATCCGCTTTCACAAATCGTCATCATTTTTCTTGTGTTCCGGTTAATTCACGGGCTAGCCTGGGACTGGTCGACAACTGTGAATGGAACTGCTGCCGTGGATGTCGTCCCGAATTCCCGTCTTGGGGAGGGAATGGGCTACTTTGGCCTTTCAATTACAATTGGCATGATTATCGCACCTAGTCTGGGAATTTTCCTGTTCCAGATAAAGTCATTTGAAAATCTTGTTTATGTTTCAGGGGCACTGGGAATCATAGCGCTGGTCCTGCTTGGAACAGTCCAGT
>DMSR01000510.1 GCA_003457145.1 Bacillus sp. (in: firmicutes) | reverse complement strand
CGGTCATCGACCGTAAGGAAGCCATCAAGTATGCTGTCAAAAAGGCTAAGGCTGGAGATGTCATCCTGATTGCCGGCAAGGGACATGAGACATACCAGCAAATTGGTAACAGGACTTTTGATTTCGATGACAGAATCGTGGCACGCGAGGCGATAGAGGAGAGGTAATATGTTGAAATATCAGGATGTTTCAGGTCTGTTTTCCAAGACTTCTGGAATTGATGATGAAAGGATCCAATTTTACACAGTAAGCGTCCTGGCGGAAGCGCCACAGCCAAAAGGTCTGTTTATTCCGGTGCTGGAGAATTCCGGATCCCTGCAGGAAGCCATTGCAAATGGTGCGATTGCAGCTGTATGGCCCAAAGGGGAGGCAATTCCAAAATTCACTCCCAATCATTTCCCAATGTTTTACACAGAAGACTTATTGAAAGGCTTAGAGGAAATCATGAAAACATACCAAGATTATTTACTGCAGCAAGAAGAAATGAAAGAGACAACAAAATTTATATTCCAACACAAAGAGCTTCTTAATGTAAAAGATCCAACATATGATATAGCTGTAATGGCTGAAAATATTAATGATTTCAGCAGCAATCAGTCCAAGGCAGGTGAGGAATAGAATGCTGGAGCAAGTTATCTTTTTCACAATATTAATGGGGTTCCTGATTACTGTTTTGGTTTCTCCAGTATTTATTCCTTTTTTACGAAGGTTAAAATTTGGCCAGAGCATCAGGGAAGAAGGTCCGAAATCCCATCAGAAGAAAAACGGCACCCCGACAATGGGAGGAATTATGATTTTGCTGTCGATCACAGTTACGACTCTTGTGATGACAGGCAAATTTTCTGAGCCATCTGTTGAAACTTATTTGCTATTATTCGTTACGTTAGGATTTGGTCTTCTTGGATTCATGGATGACTTTATCAAGGTCGTCATGAAACGAAACCTTGGTCTTACATCGAAACAAAAGCTATTAGGCCAAATTATTATATCGGTCATTTTTTATTTTATTTTCAGACAAAGTGACTTCTCGACCGAAATCAGTATACCGCTGACAGATTACTCGTTCGATCTGGGATGGGGTTATGTATTTTTCGTAATCTTCTGGATGGTTGGTTTTTCGAATGCTGTCAACTTGACGGACGGGCTTGACGGGCTCGTTTCTGGCACCGCGGCGATTGCATTTGGGGCATTCGCTGTACTTGCGTGGAACCAATCGCAATATGATCTGTCGATTTTCTCCGTTGCTGTAGTGGGTGCCGTGTTAGGATTCCTTGTATTTAATGCTCATCCAGCAAAGGTGTTCATGGGTGACACAGGTTCGCTTGCTCTTGGTGGTGCAATCGCTACTGTTGCCATCTTGACAAAGCTTGAAATTGTACTGATTATCATCGGAGGAATATTCGTCATCGAAACATTGTCTGTTATCCTGCAGGTTATTTCTTTCAAGACAACTGGCAAAAGAATTTTCCGGATGAGTCCGCTGCACCATCATTATGAATTGATCGGCTGGTCTGAATGGCGTGTAGTCGTGACGTTCTGGACTGTTGGCCTGCTGTTTGCAATCCTTGGAATCTATATTGAGGTGTGGGTGTAAATGAAAGATATTAAAATATATCAACATAAAAAAATACTTGTACTTGGTCTGGCTAAAAGCGGAGTCAGCGCCGCTGCACTCCTGCATAAGCTAGGAGCTTTTGTCACGGTGAACGACAGCAAGCCGTTATCCGAAAACCCTGAAGCACAGGGATTGCTTGAGCAGGGGATAAAAGTGGTCTGCGGCAGCCATCCGATACAACTCATGGATGAAGGTTTTGAACTGGTCGTTAAAAATCCAGGCATCCCATACTATAATCCCATGATTGAGAAGGCAATTGAAAAAGGAATTCCAATCATTACAGAGGTAGAACTTGCCTATCAAATTTCTGAGGCACCATTGGTTGGAATTACAGGTACAAACGGAAAGACGACTACTACGACGCTGATATACGAAATGTTGAGAGAAGGAAATAAGAAGCCGTTAATTGCCGGGAATATAGGGACAGTAGCATCAGGGGTAGCACAAGAGGCTACAGCTGATAACACAATTGTGATTGAGTTGTCTTCCTTCCAATTAATGGGGGTGGATAAATTCAAGCCTAGAATTTCAATCATTACCAACCTTTACGATGCCCATCTTGATTATCACGGCACGAAATCTGAGTACATAGGTGCTAAAGCTCTGATTACCAAGAACCAGACAGAAGAGGATTACTTGATTGTGAATGCAGACCAGGAAGAGGCCATGGAAATTGCGAGGAATTCACATGCACAGATTGTCCCGTTTTCAACAAAGAAAGTATTGGACAGCGGGGCATATGTTAAGGGTGGATGGGTTTGCTTCAACGGCGAACAAATCATTGAAACAGCTGAAATTGTCCTTCCTGGTCAGCATAACCTGGAGAATATTCTTTCTGCAGTGGCAGCGACTATCCTTTCAGGTGCGGATAAACAAGCAATTAAAAAGGTACTTACTACTTTTGCGGGTGTCCGTCACAGACTTCAATTTGTCGCTAATGTGGATGAACGGAAATTTTATAATGATTCCAAAGCAACGAATATTTTGGCAACTGAAAAGGCGCTTGCAGCCTTCGATGCACCAATCGTTTTACTNNACGGCCTTTTCAACATTATCGACCCGTAAAATCGTTTTACTTGCTGGCGGCCTTGACAGAGGTAATTCATTTGATGAATTGATCCCTTCATTAAAAAACGTGAAAGCAATGGTTACTTTTGGTCAGACAGCTGATAAAGTTGGACAGGCAGGAAAGGAAGCAGGAATAAAAACGATTTTACGGGTCGATAATGTTGAAAAGGCCGTTCCCGTGGCATTTGAACATTCAGAACCCGGCGATGTCATATTGCTTTCACCTGCATGCGCTAGCTGGGATCAATACAAAACTTTTGAGGTCAGGGGAGACATGTTTATCGAGGCCGTGCATAAGCTTAAGTAAGGGCTTGTCTCGAACCACATGACTCAGGTTGCCTTGGCCTTTTGTAGGCTGGATGGGAAGCGGCATATGAGCCCTAAATCATANNCTTTTGATAGCCACTTTTACGCTATTGGCAATAGGTTTGATCATGGTTTACAGCGCAAGTGCTGTCTGGGCGGATTATAAGTTTGATGATTCATTCTTTTTTGCCAAAAGGCAAATGCTGTTTGCCGGAGTCGGCATTATAGCGATGTTTTTTATTATGAATGTCGACTATTGGACATGGAGGACATGGGCGAAGGTATTGGTCATTATTTGTTTTGTCCTGCTGATTCTTGTATTGATACCTGGTATAGGAAATGTTAGAAATGGATCGAGGAGCTGGATTGGAGTAGGGGCGTTTTCCGTTCAGCCCTCAGAATTCATGAAGCTTGCCATGATTGCGTTCCTGGCTAAATTCTTATCCGAGAACCAGAAGGCAATTACTTCCTTTAAAAACGGTCTCGTACCATCATTAGGCCTGGTGTTCGTTGCATTTGGCTTAATCATGCTCCAGCCGGACCTTGGGACTGGAACGGTAATGGTCGGTACATCGGTTGTGATGATTTTTATTGCCGGTGCGAGGATCAGTCATTTTGCGGGGTTGGGCCTGCTGGCTGTTGCTGGTTTTGTCGGCTTAATCATCTCCGCTCCCTACAGGATGAAACGGATTACTTCATTCTTGGATCCGTGGCAGGACCCGCTTGGAAGCGGTTTTCAAATGATTCAGTCCCTGTATGCCATCGGTCCAGGCGGGCTGTTTGGGCTTGGACTGGGTCAGAGCAGACAAAAATTCTTCTACTTGCCTGAACCGCAAACAGACTTTATTTTTGCAATACTCGCAGAGGAACTTGGATTCATAGGCGGATCATTTATCCTGCTGCTGTTTTCCTTGTTGCTATGGAGGGGAATAAGGATTGCACTTGGGGCACCGGATCTTTTCGGAACATTTCTCGCTACAGGTATAATTGCCATGATCGCCATTCAAGTAATGATCAATATCGGAGTAGTTACGGGGCTAATGCCAGTAACAGGAATCACGCTGCCATTCCTTAGCTATGGGGGTTCATCACTTACTTTGATGCTGATGGCAGTCGGAGTACTGCTGAACATCAGCAGACACTCAAGATACTAAAAAAGGCCCTGTTTTCAGGGTCTTTTATTTTTGTCATAATGGCTGATACACAGATGATACCTATGATTATCTTATTGTTCATGCTATATTACATTTGAATGACAATATCTTTAAAAACCGTACATAAGTTTAGAATATAGTAGAATAGGGTAAAACCGTGAAGTGCCTTTTTTTAAGAGCGAAGAAAAAAGCTATAGTAAAATAGAGATTTGTTGCTGAGGTGTGGAAAATGAAAATTGCTGTTAGCGGTGGAGGAACGGGTGGACATATATACCCTGCTCTCGCACTAATCCGGGAAATCCAGAAAAAAGATAAAACTATTGAATTCCTTTACATAGGAACTGAAAAGGGCCTTGAAAGCACTCTGGTTCCAAGAGAAAACATACCGTTCAATACAATACATATCACTGGTTTCAAAAGGAAAATTTCATTTGAAAATGTAAAAACTGTTTTGCGTTTTTTAAAGGGTGTAAGGGACAGCAAGAAGATGCTCAAGGAATTCAAACCGGATGTTGTCATCGGCACAGGTGGCTATGTATGCGGGCCAGTAGTGTACGCTGCTGCGAAAATGGGCATACCTACAATTGTCCATGAACAAAATAGCGTACCAGGACTGACCAATAAGTTCTTAAGTCGTTATGTAGACAAGATCGCGATTTGTTTTGAGGATGCAAGGGAGTTCTTCCCTCAGCAGAAGGTTGTGCTGACTGGCAACCCAAGGGCATCAGAAGTCCTTGGTCAGGATGGAATTCGAGGCAGGTTATCCTCCGGGTTAAAGTTAAAGGTACCGACTGTGCTAATCTTTGGAGGCAGCAGGGGAGCGAAACCGATTAATGAAGCAGTGATCAAAAGCCTGACAGAATTAAGCGGCAAGCCTTATCAGGTTTTGTATGTCACTGGAGATGTCCATTTCGATGAAGTCCAAAAAGAAGTGGAGTTAGTAGGAAATCCAGAAAATGTAATCATTAAGCCTTTCATCCACAATATGCCAGAGGTTTTGGCAGGCATCGATTTGACCGTCTCGCGTGCGGGGGCTACGACCTTGGCAGAACTCACTTCTCTGGGGATTCCAAGCATCCTGATTCCAAGTCCGTATGTTACGGATAATCATCAGGAAAAAAATGCTCGTGCCTTGAGTGAACATGGAGCAGCCCGGTTGCTTATGGAAAAAGACCTTACAGGCCCTAAGCTGGTTGAACATATAGACCAGATTCTGGGGAATGATCAAAAATTGAACNNGTGGCGCGGTAGATCAGCGGCGTCAAAAATTGAACGATATGAAAAAAGCCGCGAAAAAATTAGGCATGCCTGACGCTGCCGAAAGACTGTACCGTGTCATGGAAGAATTAGCGAGTAAGTAGCCTATAGGCTAACACCTGCATAACATAGTTAAAATGGTTTTATCGGGAAAGGAAGGTAATTATGAAGGATCTAGCTGACAAACTTAGAGAATTGAACATTGGTTCCGTTAAAGAAAACGAACCGTTGGCAAACCATACAACGATGAAAATTGGCGGACCCGCCGACATTCTAATTGAGCCTTCTTCAATAGATAACTTACAAAAAGCACTTGAATTAATCCGAAGTTCGAATAGTAAGTGGACGGTTATTGGCCGGGGCTCTAACCTCCTTGTTTCTGACAAAGGGATTGATGGTGCTGTGATCAAGCTTGGCTCTGGATTGGACGATATTGAAGTTGAAGGTTCGAGGGTAACTGCAGGCGGAGGCTTATCGCTGGTGAACTTTGCGATGACCATTAGCCGCAAGGGTCTTTCTGGGCTTGAGTTTGCCGGTGGCATTCCTGGTTCGATTGGCGGAGCGGTTTATATGAATGCCGGGGCACATGGGTCTGACATATCAAGAATTCTGGAAAAAGCATATATTCTATTTGAGGATGGTACGCTTGAATGGCTTACAAATGAGCAAATGAAATTCTCTTACCGTACTTCTGTACTTCAGGAAGAACGCCCTGGTATCGTCGTTGCTGCCGTATTTCAATTGAAGGAGGGCAACAAAGAGGAAATCGTTGCCGAGCTGCAAAAGAATAAGGATTACCGCAAGGAAACTCAACCATATAATTACCCGAGCTGCGGAAGTGTATTTAGGAACCCGCTTCCGAACTATGCTGGTAATTTAATAGAGAAATCAGGCTTAAAGGGGCATCGAATTGGTGGAGCGCAAATTTCTGAACTGCATGCTAACTTCATTGTTAACAGAGGGAACGCCACAGCAGAGGATGTACTTGGTATCATTCAGCATGTAAAGGATACAGTTCTGGATTTGCATGGGGTCAAAATGGAAACAGAGGTTGAAATAATAGGCCGAAAATAACAGAAAATTGCTTCAAGCTGTCAAATTCTGTGATATAATAATTCATTAGATTAGGATGAACAAACTAAGTAGAAGGTGACGGCATGTTCCTTTTCATGCCGTTGGTTTCTCTTAAAAGGTTCTTATATTTGAAAGAGGCATGGCAATTCGGATATGCTTACGACAACAATCTAACCGAATACTCCTTTTATTAGAGATTGTATTTTTATTTATGATGGCTTCAACCTGCAAAATCGCATCAAAGATGTTAATCTGTAACGGGAATGGGTTCAGCCGAAAAAAGAGGGGATTGAAAATGGACAAGGGGAAAATCGTCTCAATTGAAGACAGAATCCCAAAGTTAAAACATCAGAGACGGAAGAAAGCAAATCGAAGACTTATTATGCTGTTGGCTTTGTTTTTTATTTTGATCGCCAGTGTAGTCTATTTTCAATCTCCACTCAGCAAAGTGAGGAAAATTTCAGTTTCAGGCAATGAATCCTACTCATATGAGCAAATTGTAGAAAAAAGTGAAGTATCGTTTCAATCTAATGTTTGGAAGATAAGCAGGAAAGAAATTGAAGAGAAACTCGAGAAGCTTCAGGAAATCAAGAATGCAACTGTAGGTGTCAATCTTCCTAATACAGTTTCGATCGAAATCGAGGAATTCAGCCGGCTGGCTTACATATCAAGCGGCAAAGATTTTTACCCTGTCCTTGAAAATGGGAATATACTTGGAGAAAAACAAATTGATGAAATACCTGTCAATGCTCCGATTTTGATAGGCTTTGAAGAAGGGAAAGTATTGGATGAAATGATTGACTCTCTGGAAGTTCTTCCGGAAGTAGTAATCAATTCAATATCCGAAATCCATTCAAAGCCTGTTAAGACGGATGTGTTTCTTATAAAGCTGTATATGAATGATGGTTTTGAAGTGAATGCCACACTCAGGACTTTTTCTGAAAAAATGGCCCATTATCCTTCAATTGTAAGCCAGCTCGACCCGGCCAAAAAGGGTGTGATCGACCTCGAGGTTGGCTCTTATTTTAAAGCTTATGAAGCAGAGGAAGCTGAGGAAGTTGAACTTGAAAAAGAAAGCGAACAGTAACCGAGTGATCCTCTCGCTCGTCTCACTTGTACTTGGCTTCATGGTTGCTTTTTCATTCCGTTTAACACAGGATGAGGGGGACAACAGCAAGGGTTTGACGGACAGGCAATGGGAGCAGCAGCTGCGGTTGAGAAACGAGTTGAATGAGCAGGAACAAAAAAATCGTGAACTGCAGAAAGAGTTACATGCCAAACAGGAAAAGGTACGAAACATCGAAACAAATCTCTCCAAGGAAGCACAGGTCTTTTTTAATATGGCAGAGGATGCTGAAAAGTACCGTATGTTCCTTGGGAAAGTAAAAGTCAGCGGTGAAGGTGTAAAGGTGACCCTTGCTGATGGGGAGTATAACTCAAAGGAAGAGAATATAAATAATTACCTCGTACATGAGCACCATGTATTTAAGGTAATTAATGAGCTATACATTTCAGGGGCGGCGGCAATTGCCATTAATGGACAAAGAATTGCGCATAATTCTTATATATTATGCACAGGGCCGGTTATCACCGTGGACGGCTACCAGCACCCAGCCCCTTTTGAAATTACCGCTATTGGAGACCCGAATATTCTTTCTTCAGCATTAAATATTACAGGCGGGGTCAAGGACCAGCTTGTAAATGACCAAATCGTTTTTACACTGGAAGAAATGAAAGATATTAAGATGGAACCGATTCTCGGTAATTAGATAAGCAGGAAAAGGCTGTAATAAACAGAGGGCGAGAAATGCGGTTTTTTTTAAGACTTTTTTAATCAATTGTCTTGCTTTGCGGTTTGAATACGGCCGGTCTGTTATGAAAAATGAAGTACATGATAATTGCCTTACAGAAAGCAAGGTGAATACGGTGGGCCGCCCTAAGAATCTTAGTTTTAGCCTCATTGCAGCTATAATCGGATTAATGGTCGCCATTCAGTTTCAGACCGTAAGGGAACCTGAAGTCAGGGACACGAGAGATACATGGCAGCTTCGCGAGGATTTATTGAAGGAAAAAGAAATCCAGTCAAAACTGCTTTTGGAGATCAGGTCAAATGAAGAGAAAATCGCTAAATATGAAACTGAACGGCAACAGAGCAAAGAGGAAGTTTTAAGGGGAACATTGGAAGAGTTAAAAAACGAGGCAGGGCTGACGGATGTCACCGGCCCAGGAATCACCCTTTCGATCGCTCCTGCCTTCAATTTGATTGTTGAGGGAGGAAACCCTCCATCCATTTCTCCATATATGTTAAAGAGGCTTTTAAATGAATTGAATATGTATGGAGCCCAGCATGTGTCCGTTGATGGAGAGCGGGTAATCAACACAACGGTCATTCGGGATATTAACAGGGAAACAAAAATCAATGGGCATTCACTGAATCGTTTTCCAGTTGAAATCAAAATCATCGTTGAAAATGCACAGATTGCGGAAAAATTATATAATCGGATGAAGGTTTCTACAGTTGCCGATGATTTCTTTATTGATAACCTTGAAGTAAAGGTGAATAGGCCCAAAAATGACATAGTCATCCCGGCTTATGCGGATTCAATCAGAATCAGGTACATGGAATCCGTTAAAACAGATAAAGGAGGAGGCAACGGATAATGTGGCTTCCAATCATGGGGTTGATCATCGGTGCAATCATTGGCCTATTGACCGATATTAAAATACCGGAAGAATACTCGAATTATTTATCGATCGCCATCCTTGCTGCTCTCGATACTTTATTCGGCGGAATTCGTGCCCAGCTTCAGAATATATATGATGAAAAAGTTTTTGTTTCAGGTTTCTTTTTTAATATAGTTTTAGCTGCAAGTTTAGCTTTTCTAGGTGTTCATCTTGGTGTAGACTTGTATTTAGCCGCAGTTTTTGCCTTTGGGGTGAGACTGTTCCAGAATATCGCTGTAATCAGGCGAATCTTGTTAACAAAATGGTCAACTACCAATGAAAATTAGAAAAAAAATGATATTTTAAAAGGGAAATATTTAATTTTGACGAATTAAGTAAAAGTGAATAAGAAATGCTGAAGCGTATTGTCTTAAGGCATGTCGACCAAAATCGTCATATGGGGCGGTAAGATCGTCAACCGCACTCTTTTGCAAGTCCAAAGGTATAGCATGCACTGAGGGGAGCTTTTCTCAAGCGCAGCGTATAAACCAAGAGGATAAGCGCTGAAGGCATACAGTGAGCTGTGAATGATAAACAACCATTCTTAAGAGTAATGCAATAGGCAGGAAATTGTTGTTCAAACAATAGGAATTGTTAAAGGAGGTGCCACAGAATGAACAGCAATGATATATATGTTAGTCTTGACATCGGTACATCCAGTGTAAAAGTTATCATTGGTGAAATGGTCAACGACTCTTTGAATATAATTGGTGTTGGCAATGTGAAGTCTGAGGGATTAAGGAAGGGCTCCATTGTTGATATAGATGAAACCGTTCATTCTATTAAACGGGCAGTAGAGCAAGCTGAAAGAATGATAGGTATGAAGATTAACCAGGTGATCGTAGGAGTAACCGGGAATCATGTTTCGCTTATGCCTTGCCATGGTGTGGTTGCAGTATCAAGTGACAATCGCGAGATAACAAAGGAAGATGTCGCGAGAGTCATTGACGCTGCACAAGTGGTATCAATCCCGCCTGAGAGAGAGATAATAGACGTGATTCCAAAGCAGTTTATCGTGGATGGCCTTGATGAGATTAACGATCCCAGAGGCATGATCGGTGTTCGGCTTGAAATGGAAGGGACGATTATTACAGGTTCAAAGACCATATTACATAATTCGCTCCGTTGTGTTGAACGGGCCGGGCTGGAGATTTTGGATATAGTCCTGCAGCCATTGGCTGCTGGAGCTTTTGCCCTCTCAAAGGACGAGAAGAACATGGGTGTCGCGATGATCGATATCGGTGGCGGTTCGACGACAGTCGCTGTTTTTGAAAACGGGCACTTAAGAGGCACATCCGTCATTCCAGTCGGCGGAGATCATATTACGAAAGATTTATCAATCGGACTGCGAACAACAACAGAAGAAGCAGAAAACTTGAAGCTTAAACATGGACATGCCTTTTATGACCATGCTTCAGAAGATGAAGTGTTCGAAGTTTCAATCATTGGCAGCGATCAGCAGCAGCAGTTCAACCAGCTTGAAGTTGCAGATATCATTGAAGCTCG
>DMSR01000344.1 GCA_003457145.1 Bacillus sp. (in: firmicutes) | reverse complement strand
AAATAATCATCTACATCAATCATGCTTTCTATATCATCCGCCTCATCTGAACTTCCTTTTAGAAGCGCATCAATTTCGTCTTGAGATAACATGTCATCGCTCACCATCATCGTCTCCCCCCTTCAATGTATCAAACACTTGAATGGCTAATTTTTTGTTTATTTTACCTGGCTGTCCAACAAATTTGGGGATTTCACCTACTTTTATAATTAAAGGCTGGTCAATCTGCTGGTTTAATTCGATAACATCTCCAATATCGAGCATCAGGAAGTCCTGGATGGAAATTTCCGCTGAACCTATCTCAGCAGTGATTGAAACATCCGCTTTTTGTATTTCCTGCTGGAGCACGGAATTCTCGATCGGCAAACTTTCCTTTTTATCCGATTGCATCCAATATTTCACGGATAATTTTGGAATGATCGGCTCTAATACAACATGGGGAATACAAATGTTAATCATTCCGCTAGCCTCGCCAATCGTCGTATTCAGAGAGATGACGACGACCGTTTCATTCGGGGAAACCATCTGCAGAAATTGCGGGTTGACCTCAAAATCAGCAAGCTGAGGATCTATATCAGATATCGAACTCCACGCTTCCCTGAAATTTTCAAATGCCTTTTCAAACATATTGGACATGATTCTTGTTTCAATTTCTGTTAAACTATCTACTTTGTTATGGCTTGTCCCTTTTCCCCCAAGCAGCCTGTCCATCATCGCATAAGCGATATTAGGGTTAACCTCCATTAGAATCCTTCCCTCTAAAGGGTCAACATCATATACATTCAATATAGTCATTTTAGGTATTGACCTGATGAACTCCTCGTAAGGAATCTGATCAGCAGAGGCTACGCTAATATTGACATATGTCCGCAGCTGAGCAGAGAAGAAAGTGGTTAACAATCTCGCGAAATTTTCGTGTATTCGGGTGAGACTGCGGATTTGGTCCTTCGAAAAGCGTAATGCCCTCCTAAAATCATATACCTTGACTCTTTTTTCTACTTCTTCCTTCTTTAATTCATCTGCATCCATTTCTCCAGTTGACAAAGCGGATAGCAGAGCATCAATTTCATTTTGAGATAATACCTCTCCCGACATTCCCTTCACCTCCATTTCAGTACGTTTTGATAGTTAAGATGTTATTGGAGGAGAGATCCTGTAATATAGACTTTTTTAATTTCACCTTCCTGCATCAGGCTATTAATTTTGGACTTTAAAGTTTCTTCCAAGTTCATCTTGCCTTCTGTTCCCTGCAGCTCTTCGGATTTTTTCTCGGACAGCTCATAGATGATGAGATTTCTGACCTGAAAGTCTCTTTTCTCAAGTTCTGCTTTTGCCTTTTTACTGTCTGTCTCGATTTTGAATGAGATTTTGATAAAATCATTAGATCCCAGGTTAGTCGTTACTTCAGGAATATCTACAGATGCTTCCAGCACTTCATCAATACTCGGTTCTTTAACTTTTGCAGCAGCGCTTTCACCAGTGAACTTCATGACTGCAACAACGGCAATCGTGCCAACAAGCATAATGGCGACAAGCATGACTAGCATTATCATAACAAGCTTATTATTCTTCATCGTCATGATCCTCCAACTTTTGCCTTCCAAGAAGGCCGACAGTCTGATAATATTCCTTAATTAAATCACTGACTCGTTCTTCGCTTTCCTTAACTACATATTTGCGGCCGTTAGTCAGCGTAATCGTCGTATCAGGAAACGATTCAACCGTTTCGATAAAAATCGCATTAATTCTAAATGTTTTCCCGTTTAATTTCGTAACTAGTATCACAATAATTCACAGGGGCCAAAAGCGATTCGCCTTCAGCCCTGCTCCCCTCTTAATCTATCGTTTTAAGTTTACGAGCTCTTGAAGGATCTCATCAGATGTTGTAATGATTCTAGTGTTCGCCTGGAATCCGCGTTGGGCAGTGATCATTTCTGTAAACTCTTCAGAAAGGTCCACATTCGACATTTCCAGAGCGCCTGCTGCAATCGAGCCGCGGCCTTCACCTGCAACGTTGATATTAGCTGTCCCTGAGTTCACCGATTCCTGGAAAGTATTATTCCCAGTCTTTGATAGACCTGAAGGGTTGCTGAATTTCGCAAGTGCCAGCTGTCCAAGCGTCAAAACAAGACCATTCGAGAATACACCATTGATCTCCCCTGTCGAGCCAATATTGAAGCTTTCCAGAGCTCCCTGTGTGTTTCCGTCAGGGTATGCATTTGCATCCATGCTGCCGCCTGTCTTAGTTAGGTCTTTGATCGGCATTTTTACTGAGAGTGTTTTTGCGTTATTGCTCCCATCATTAACTTTTAAATTGAGCTGCAGATCAGCAGGAGGATTACTTGGATCATACTCAGGAATAGTAATCGTCTGCTC
This sequence comes from Bacillus sp. (in: firmicutes), assembly GCA_003457145.1. Classification (GTDB taxonomy): domain Bacteria; phylum Bacillota; class Bacilli; order Bacillales; family Cytobacillaceae; genus Mesobacillus. Next base: position 3,760 of record DMSR01000344.1, on the reverse strand, counting down.
CACAATATTTGCATTTGGATTTGCAGGATTTACGGGAATGGACTTGTCCTCAAAAGAAAGTTTCCAAGTACCAGCAGCCGCATTAACTGGAGAAATCTTCAAATCAATTATATGGTCAAGTCCCTGTTCGTCCACTACCTTAAGTTGCTGCAGAAGTTCGGATTTACCCTTCGCATCTACCGGCAGATTGCCTTTCATGACCAATTCTGTCGTTTGTTTCGCCGGTAAAAGCGCGTTTACATTTACAGTGACATCCTGGAGCAAACCGTTATTCAAGGATTGGACTTTCAGCCCATCACCAGTTACGAGTGTACCGTTGTCATCCAAATAAAAGTTCCCAGCACGTGTATATAATTGTGACTGGCCTTGTTTCACAACGAAATATCCGTCTCCTGTAATGGCAAGATCAAGCGCACGCCCTGTTGTTTGCAGGCTTGATTGTGTGTCGATTGTATCAATGCTTGCCACTGTCGAACCAAGACCGACCTGCATCGGGTTCTTTCCGCCCTTGTTGTTCTGTGCGGCACTGGCACCTGAAATCGTCTGGTTCATAGTATCCTTAAAGGTGACACGGCCTTTTTTGAAACCATACGTATTTACATTGGCAATATTGTTGCCTATTACATCAAGTTTTGTTTGGAAGTTTTTCATACCGCTGATTCCTGAGTACATTGAACGAAGCATTTTATTAACTCCTTCCTATTTTGCGGGCTGCTTCAATCGGTCCACAGCCCAGGCCTCCGTAAAGGTCCAGCCTAATACATTTTAATTTTCCAGAATGATTGTCCCGTTAATGTTGGTGAAGATTTGCTCTGCAGCTTCCTGCCGGCCCATTGCTGTAATGACTGTATTATTCTTTGCGCTGACGATTAGTGCAGCATCTTTCAGGAGCACGAGTGAATCATTGACGCCCTTTGCCTTTGCCTGTTTGACTTTATCTTCAATCTTTGACCAGCGATCCTCGCCTATATCGATCCCCCGTTGTGCCAGCCTTTCTTTTGCATGCTTACTTAAGGTAAGCTTGCTGTTCGTCTCGATTGCTGATTGGAGCTGGAGGGAAAAAGGTATCTGTGCAAGCTGGTTAGAATTCAGGGGCTTTTTGTGATTCCTGTTAACAGGCAGTGACTGGATCGGACGAAAACTGGTCTTATCCATCAGATCACTTCCCTACTTCAATGAATTTTTGTTATCTGTGAAGAGATAATGCTTGTGTTGCTCTCATCGGCAAGCACATAAGACGTTTTTCCGTTCTTGAACGACACGGATTGTACGATTGCACTCTCTTCCTGTTGATTGACATTCATATATGTGACTGTCTTCCCGATTAACATACTAGCCTGCAGTAGATGGTTTTCACTAGTAAGCTCATTTATTTGAGATATATTCGCGGGCTCTAATGTCGTTCCATCTTCAAGTACGAACTTAATATTGTTTTCTTTGAATTGAACTGATGAAACCTTGCCTGTACCTTCTTTAAAGATCTCCTTGCCATCTTCTTCTTCAATTTTATGCCAGGTAATATCCTTGCCGACAAACTGGCTGTACGAAATCATTTTGTTTTGCTGTTCAGCCTGGACAAAACGATCAATCGATTTTCCCATGTTCGTGATTTGTTCCAGTGTAGAAAACGTCGCCATCTGGGCGATGAAGTCTTTATCCTGCATTGGATTCATCGGATCTTGATTCTGAAGCTGAGTCATCAGGATCTTCAAGAAGTCGTCCTTCCCTAAAATATCTGAACCAGCATTCTTCCTGTCTTTCTGGAGACTTGATAGCAGATATGAAGAATTAATTGTATTCATCTTTTCATTACCTCCTATGCTTCGGCACTCAACAAGGCTTCCTCGAAAGAAAGGCCAAACTTGCCAGTTTCTTCTTTCTCTTCCTGTCCCTGTTTGCCAGGCTGCCTGTCCTGCTGCTGAGAATCTTTATTCAGGAACCGCTCTTGCTGGGTATTCTGCTGAGAAATTTCTATCCTTTCAACTGAAATATTTTGCGAGGCAAATGCCTGCTTAAGTCCATTCAGCTGTGCTTCAAGTGTGTCCTTTGCAGTCGCAGTGGATGTGATGATCCTGGCAACCATCGTCTGATCCTTTTGGAATAATTCGACCCGGATGCTGCCAAGGTGCTCAGGAAATAACTTAATGAATAATTTTTGAGTGCTTCCGCTGTTCATGAACTGTGACTTCGATAAAATCGATTCAAACTGTTTGATTAATTGCTCCGCAGAAACTGGTCTTTCAGGGCTATTCATCATCAAGGTCAGCTGCTCTGCCTTTGTCATCTGAGACAAGAATGTGATCGGCCCGGCTGCACCGTCAGCTTTTAGGCCAGAACCTTCTCCCTGCCCATCGGCAAGTATGTTGTTCTTGGAGTGTGACAGGTTTAATTCAGCGGATAAGCGGGTAAATCTCGTTTGTAAATATTCAATCTGGCTTTTACCATTGTTCTGCTGATTAATTGTTCCAAGCTTACTCTCTAAATCTTTAAGCGCTTCCTTCAGCTGATTTGATTTTGGACTTTCATATTCATCCGAATACTTTACCATCAAGTCATAAAGTTTTAATGCCTTTATTGCTTGCAAATCATTTTTATCAAGCTTGTTAGCTAATTCTGCTCTTGTCAGATTAGCTACACCTCCAAGCAATGCCGCAAGGGAGGCAATTAGATCGTCCTCTGGCATATCCTCCACATCGCTTCCATTCATGCCTGTCCATTTTTGGACCAGGTTTTGAATCTCTTCAATGCTTCCGCCAAAATGCGCGAAAATTTGCTTTAAAAGGCTCCCAGAACCTGAAATCAATTCATCAAGAAGCTTCATTCCATCTTCAAGCTCTAACAAATCATTGGTTTTTAAAAATGCTGCGACTTCGTTTAGAACCTCTTCAGATTTCAGAGCTTTCTGATGTATTTTGGCATTCACAGGTGATCCTTCTGCTTCCGATAACACTGATGCCATCATTCCTGCAAAGCTGCCAAGTTTCCCTTCACTCCCTGACAGAGACTGCTTTCCTGCTGCTGCAGCGCCGTTAAAAACACCAAGACCTCCAACTTCCATTTTTTCACCCCCTTTCAAACAATTATAATCACGGCAAATTCTCTTCTGATTCATTTGTCAGCATTTCAGTAAACCTTGCAGCATCCTCAGCAGACAATTTTTCCATTATGGCAGCAAGTGATTCGGCTCTAATGTTTGTCAGGATTTTTAAAGCTTCATCATTTTCCATTTGTGAAATTATTGGAGCTGCACTCTTCGCAGACATCGTTTCATACGTTTTTACAATATCCCTGAATGCACGCTTATTTTCTTCCTGGATTGCAGTCAACTCTTCAATTTGGGCTTCTAGCTGTGTTTTTTCCAGCTCCATTCGTTTGACCTGCATATCTTTGCTTTCGATTTTGGCTTCCAGCTGCTCCATCTTAGCTTCACGATCCTTAATTTCCGCTTCGAGACTGATGATATTTTCTTCAAATTTCTCAACTGATGGCTGACTCTCTTTCTTAATCATGTCGGAAATGATCGGTATTTTCATACCTAGGTCATTTGCCGTCTGAAATATATTTATTCCAGCGAATGACAAGACAACCAAAGCGATGACAACTGCGAATAATGTAGGTATAGCCACAACAAACAGGAACCATTGAAACCGATTGACTGATTGAACTTCTTTTTCTTCAACAATCTTTTCCATTAAATCACCTAATTTCCCGGTTCATGTACTGCTGAATCGAGATCTCGTATAGCACCACGGGGCGATGT
>DMSR01000055.1 GCA_003457145.1 Bacillus sp. (in: firmicutes) | reverse complement strand
TACATGCGGAATCATTGATAAATAAAATTGGCAATGCACCATTAATATTTATCAATGATTCCGCATGTAAGCTTTGTAAAATCCCTATTGTCGCACTAGAACTTTGAACGATGACTGTGAAGAGAGTACCGATGACAACGCCAAGGATTGGGTTGGAGCTCATTTCCACTGTAAGGTTGTGGAAAGCTTCTAACCCTCTTAGAGGCTTCATACCGCCACTCATTAATTCGAGTCCATAGAATAATGCGCCGAAACCGAAAACGATTTGGCCAAAGTTATGAACTTTTTTACTTTTGAAAAAGAATAACATTATCGACCCGACTGCAATGATTGGCAGAGCATATTCTCCAATATCGATACCAATGATAAAAGCGGTTACCGTGGTACCAATATTCGCTCCCATGATTACACCAATAGCCTGTCTGAGCGTCATGAATCCAGCGCTTACCAGTCCCACTGTTATGACCGTCGTACCACTGCTTGTCTGAAGCAATACTGTAACAAAAATCCCAGCTAGAACACCCATCAACGGATTTGTCGTAAAGCGGTCAAGAATATCCCTTAACCTCTCGCCAGCAGACTTTTGCAAGCCGTCACCCATGAATTTAATGCCGTATAAGAAGATTCCAAGGCCACCTAAGAATTCAAACAGCATTTGTTGATAATTCAATTCCATTTTTTCAACCCCTAGAATTATTTCGACAAACATCTACAAACACACATTATTATGCGGTAAATGTTAAGGAAAAGTAAACTGTTTTATTTTCAAATTTACAATAGCTTAACATTTCGCACTTATATTACAGAAATGTTACAGAGTCCTTTTTATTATTCTTGTTAAACGCAGAATCAAAAGATAAAATAAGTAACGTGAATCTATTAAAGGACGTGTTCCCATGAGCATCTTTACACAATTATTTAAAAGCCTGTTTTCTCCTAGAGATATTTCGCAGTTTCGATTTCAAGGTATTGGTAAAACCATCCTATATGTTTTCCTCCTGACATTCATATCAGTAATTCCTGCTACCTATTATACTTCTGTGGGCATTAGTGACGCAGTTAATGCGACGCAGGAAACAATGAAATCAAAAATCCCTTCTTTTACTATAGTTAATGGGGAACTGCAATCAGATACTAAAGAACCTATAACAATCAAGAATGAACGGTTCACGATTATCTTTGACCCTACCGGTGCAGTCGATCAAGAAGATATGGCTGAAATGGATGCAACATTTGCGATGCTGAAAAATGAGGCAGTATTGGCTGCCGGAGGGCAGACGAATTCTTTTCCTTATACATTGGTCAGCGATGGAACAATGTCTAAGGAAGATATTACAGCTCTTATAAATAGTGCAGCATCTTCCCTGCCTGTTTTTATTGGCCTCTTATTTATCGCAATCTATGTTTTTTCGAGCGGCATCAAGTTCATAGAAATAACGATTCTGGCATTGCTTGGACTGCTATTAAAAAACCTTGCAGGGAAGAATCTCCAATACAAGCACTTATGGAGAATCGCTGCATATAGCGTAACTCTTCCTACTATATTCTTCACGATAATGGCCTTATTGAAAACAACCGTCCCATACAGCTTCGCGATTAATTGGTTTGTCGGATCAATGATTTTGTTACTGGCAATAAAGGAAGTTCCAAGTAAAAAAGTCAAGAGCGATAAGTAAGAAAAGCCCAAGCCCCTGGTCAGCCCCGTTAAGCACTGACTGACTAAACCGCAACATCCTTCAGCAACATCGGCACTAGTACATCCTGTCCGTCTGAGGGCCTGCAAGTGAAGACGCCCTTTGACTCCATTGGCAGAAACAAAGCGACTCTACGGGCTAGGAACTGGTGCTAGACAGTATTCAAAATACAAAATGCTATACTTATCTTGTCAGCAAAGCGCCCTTCAGGCGCTTTTTATATTAAGCTCTGTTAAAGCCCAAGCCGATTGATCGATAAGACTGAAAGGAAAACAACTGCAAGAATTGACACAGCCAAAATAATAATTAATTCTACTAATATGTTCTCAACTCTATCTCTCCTGCATATCTTTTGATATAAGCTGTTAAGGAGATGAAATCCTTTGAAAAAGTTAGCAGGATTCTTGGTTCTATTACTATTAACTTACGCTGTTTATAATGATTTAAGCGCAGGAACTCTTCCAGCAGCAAGCAAGGAAAAAGCAGATAGCATTGAAAAAGAGGATAGTGACATAAAGGAAATTCCATATTTTGAACATGAGGTCCAACCAGGTGATACCGTGCTTTCCGTTCTTGACAGCAATTCCAATACACCGCTCAAAGTTCCAGTTTCAAAAGCGGTGGAGGACTTCAGGATTTTAAATGATGGTATAGAACCACCAAAAATCAAGTTTGGTAAGACATATAAATTCCCGGACTATAGCGATACAAATTAGCAAAGGCTAACAATTATAGTCTTTTCTTGTCAAGCTTAGCCTAAGATTGATAAAATGAGGTATGCATCATTACATTTTTTTATGAATTCCGTTTTTCAAAGGAGAGAACCACTGTTGAGTGAAATCATACATCGTACTAAAACCCGTCCTATCAGGGTAGGTAATTTAACAATCGGCGGCAGCAACGAAGTTGTCATTCAAAGCATGACAACAACAAAGACTCATGATGTGGAAGCTACAGTTGCAGAAATCAAACGTCTTGAGGAAGCAGGCTGCCAGGTCGTCCGCGTTGCATGTCCCGATGAACGGGCAGCAAACGCTATTCCAGAAATTAAAAAACGAATCAACATCCCACTGGTCGTTGATATCCACTTTGATTATCGTCTTGCCTTGAAGGCAATCGAAGGCGGAGCAGACAAAATAAGGATTAATCCTGGGAATATTGGGAAGCGTGAAAAGGTAGAGGCTGTTGTAAACGCCGCCAAGGAACGTGGCATTCCAATCAGAATCGGGGTCAATGCAGGCTCTTTGGAAAGGCGTATACTTGAAAAGTACGGCTATCCGACAGCAGATGGAATGGTAGAGAGTGCGTTGCACCACATTAAAATTCTAGAGGAACTTGATTTCCACAATATCATCGTTTCCATGAAAGCTTCTGATGTAAACCTTGCGATAGAAGCCTACGAAAAGGCTGCAAAGGCATTTGAC
>DMSR01000297.1 GCA_003457145.1 Bacillus sp. (in: firmicutes) | reverse complement strand
TCCGAATAAGCTGGTAACTACTAATGAGCTTATTGAATGGCAAAAGGATTACGATCCTTTGATAACGCATAGCCAATTTCGGCTGTTTTATGCTCTGGCTTCCAGGAAACAAAATCGATCGTTCCAATAAGTCTGCTGTCTTCTCTGTATTCGATTCCCCAGGGTGCAATCATGCCTTTTCTGTAAAGTTCCATGATAAAACTTACATAGTCTTCGGTAGCACCAATTGACCGATGAGTGTCCCAGGAAACAAATTTCGAGACTTCTGGATTTGATGCATATGTATGTATATCTCTTACATCATCCAATGAAATTTTTCGTAAAATCAGCCGTTCTGTTTTAAGAATGGGGAGGTCACCGTAAATATCTCTATTTTCATTTGAGCCACTCCTCTCAATTATGGTTATTATAACGAAAAAGCTTTTAGTACATAAGGCTGTTGCTGCTCCATGAATGATTTTACAGGTAAATGGATAAAGTAACGTCGAGCTATCTTTATTGCTCTTCATGTACCCCTTATTACCTTTAAAAATTAAAAGCAGGTATGGAATTTTGCAGCGGAGCCGAAAAATGATTTGCCAAAACAGAGGTTTATTTCAACAGGAGGTTCTATTATGGAGAATACGCGTGAATACGTCCAAAAGCTACACGAAAATCAAAGGAAAAACGAACGAAATAAAAAGCGACAGGGCAACGAAAATCCAAGTGAAAAGCTTCCTAATAAACAGCATTAAAAGAGAAAATAGACCGGGAATGCGGTCTATTTTCTCTTTTTTGCTCTTACCATAATCATTTATTGTTTTTGCACACTTGAGAAGGTCCACTAGTTTATCTGTTTCTACGGTTTTGTGATCCTGATTTTTTATTCATTCCCTTATATTGACGATCGCTTTGAAGTGCAGTGTGTTTTCCTTCCCTAACTGGCCTGCTATCATTTGACTTTATTGGCCTATCCCCTCGTGTTCTTTCCGTTCGGGGCCCCACCATTCGATCTGTTTTATCAGACTGTTTTTCATTGCGATTGTTTCGTTGTCCATTTCCTAACCTGTCATTTCGGCCATATGCTTGTCTTTTTTCTTCACTTTTTCCACGAGAACGGTCACTTTTCCCTCTAGACTGTCTGGGTTGCTCCCTTCGGCCATCTTCAAAACCAGATCCAGGCTGATCTCTATTTTCAGCAGCTCTCCTCGGACGCTCATCTCTTTGGTTACGAGCAGGTATTCCCGCATTTCTTTCGTCTCGTGTAATACGTGGCCTTGAAACTATCTCTCCTCGATGGTCTCTTTCCAGACTGCCAGTTCGGCCGCCTCTTTCCTGGCGATTGTTTTCAGCGCGCCGGTTTCTAGTGTTTTTACCTTTGAAATCACTGTTTTTGGTTCTCGTGCTTCTTGTACTACTTCTCTCGGGACGTCCGGATTTTTCACTGCTCTTCTCAGCCCGTTCATCATCTTTTGAGTCAATCTTTCTTGCATTGCCCATGTTTTTCTTATCGATTCTATTATTAAGCTCAGATTCAATCTGCTGCAGCAGTGATTTGTCTTTTGGCGAATAATAGGTAACTGCCAGACCTTCATTTCCTGCCCTTCCGGTTCTGCCGATGCGATGGATATAACTTTCGGTATCAAGCGGCATGTCATAGTTGAAAACGTGAGTCACACCCTCTACATCCAACCCTCTGGCGGCAACGTCTGTAGCGACAAGGTATTGAATTTTCGCTTCACGGAATTTCTTCATCACCTGTTCCCTTTTAGCTTGAGATAGATCACCATGAAGCTCATCACAATTAAAGCCATTGGCCCTAAGAGCGTCGTTTAGCTTAGTAACCCGCCTTTTTGTACGGCAAAAAATCACCGCTAGAAAGGGTTGATACATTCTTAATGATTCAATTAAGTCATTCTGTTTGGCTCTGTCTACTGTACTTATTGCAATCTGCTTTATGTTTGCGAGTGGAGCCTGTGTTTTTTCAATTTGAATGTTTTCTGGTTTGTACATATGCCTCTTTGCAAGCTTACGAATTTCATCTGGCATTGTTGCTGAGAAAAGTAATGTTTGCCTTGTCTTCGGTATTTGCTTGATGATTTCCTCAACTTCATCCAAAAAGCCGATATGAAGCATTTGATCTGCCTCATCGAGAACGAGAAAAGCTGTCTTAGAAAAGTCGACCGTTTCCCTGCGTATATGGTCAAGCAGTCTTCCGGGTGTTGCGATGACGATATGGATATTCTTCTTGAGCTTTTTCAGCTGAGAAGCAACATCCTGCCCGCCATAGACAGCAAGAATATTAATACCTTCTATATTCTCAATCAATTTGTTGATCTCATGTGTTATTTGCAATGCAAGTTCCCTTGTAGGCGTTACAATCAAGGCCTGGATAGACGGATTTTCAGGATCTAATTTTTCTAGGATTGGCAGTATGAATGCGAAAGTCTTCCCAGTCCCTGTTTGAGACTGAGCAATGATGTCTTTTCCATCCATTAACAATGGGATCGCTTTCTCCTGAATTGGTGTTGGTTCGGTGATGCCATGTTCCTTTAATGTTTGAGTTAATTCTTCGGAAATACCTATTGATATAAAATTTTTCAAATAAAACCCCTGCTTTCTATAATCAGATGGAAGTATATTATTGCTATTCCCAACCATCCTTCTAATTATTGCTTTTTGGGATAAAAAATAGCAAGTGCGCTTTCAAATGTATTTAGTCCCAATCCCCTAAATTCCTCATAGGGAAGATGAACTGTAACTTGTACGAAAGTAAGTCTTTCGAAATGCGAAACATTTAATCGGACCGTTTCTAATTACTTAATTTTCTAAATATAGTTACTATTCGGTTAACTTTTCGTCTCTTATCCCTTAAACTAACCTTTAAGGTCCTGAATTAATTATGTCAGTACATATTTTTTCCTTAGGGACTATTTTAGTCGCAGGCCAAAAAATACTTAAAATCGGAGTGATCAAAATTGGAGAAGAAAAAATTTGTTATTCCTATGCTTTTATCTACTGCTTTAATTGCCAGCCCTTTAATTACATCTCCTGTTCAAGCTGTTCAGTCTGACCATGCTGTAAGTACATTAGCCCAAAAAAACACAGTCACAAAACAGCAAAATTCATCCGTCTTCTTAAAGGCAGATAGGGCCTTCCAAAGGACCGGTACCGGTGCAGTCCAATTCGTCGAGGAAAACAAAGAAAGGCTGAAATTAAATAATCCTGGACAAAACCTTATAGAGAAAAACAAAGAAAGTGATCAATTTGACATGACACATGTAAAACTTCAACAAACGAAAAATGGTATTCCGGTTGAAGGTGCGGAACTGATCGTCCATGATACCAAAGAAGGTACTGTAAA
>DMSR01000430.1 GCA_003457145.1 Bacillus sp. (in: firmicutes) | reverse complement strand
TGGTGTTTACCGGTGGAGACCCGCTGATGAGGGAGGATGTTTTTGATATCGCAGCCTATGCTGTTAAAAAGGGTGTACGCGTATCGATGACTCCAAGTGCGACACCAAATGTTACGAAGGAAGCAATTGAAAAGGCAAAAGAGGTGGGCTTGTCCCGTTGGGCATTTAGCATCGACGGCCCAACAGCTGAAGTTCACGACCATTTCAGAGGAACAGCAGGCTCTTTCGATTTAACGATGGAAAGAATCAAATACCTCCATGAACTAGAAATCCCGATTCAAATCAATACTGTTATTTCACGATATAATATCGATTACCTGGATGAAATGGCAAAGATGGTTGAGGATCTTGAGTGTGTTCTCTGGAGTGTCTTTTTCCTTGTACCTACAGGCCGCGGCCAGGAAAAGGATATGATATCCCCTGTAGAGCATGAAAAAGTATTCAACTGGCTGTATGATTTGAGCAAACGCGTATCCTTCGATATCAAGACGACTGCAGCTCAGCATTATCGCCGTGTTGTAATCCAGCAAAAAATGAGAGAAGCAAAGGATCACATAGAAGAAATTGATTACCTCAATGCTTTGACGAAAGAGGGCATGACTGGATCGATTGACGGTCTGGGCAGAGCACCCAAAGGGGTCAATGATGGGAACGGTTTTGTGTTTATTTCCCACGTAGGGGACGTTTATCCAAGCGGTCTTCTGCCTGTTAAGGCAGGTAATGTAAGGGAGCAGCCCCTCGGTGAAATCTACAGGGAATCCCCTATATTCAAATCATTGAGAAATCCAGATGAATATAAAGGAAAATGCGGAGTATGCGAATTCAGATATGTGTGCGGCGGGTCCAGATCGCGTGCATATGCGATGACTGGCGACTATTTGGAGAGCGAACCGTTCTGTGTCTACATTCCTAAAGCAATGAGAAAACAAAAACAACTTTAATTATAAAAAGCTCCAGCACCGTACTCATCCATTTGGAGGTGCTGGAGGAACGAACTTTTACGAACGACACAGTTTCATGAATAGATCAAAAAACGAATGAAGCTAGAGCTTCACTCGTTTTTTTTAATCTATAGAGCAGAAAACTGCAGGGCAATTCTCACAGCCGATTTCCTGCCGCAAGTAATCAAGATCGTGGACGATTATTTTTCCTTTTTTGATTGAAATAATCCCTTCTCGTTTCAGATCGTTAAGAATACGATTTGTGCTTTCTCGCGATGTTCCGCAGAAGTTTGCAAGCTCCTGGTTCGTTAACGGGAGGTCGATCAGAATGCCATTTTCCTTTTTTTCTCCGTAGCTGTTTGTCATGCGGATCAGCGTCGAGAATAATGCGCCTTTTTTACCGTTCAATACAAGGTCGCGAAATTTTGTTTGTGTCTTACGGAAATGGTCGCTCATCCATTTCATGAATTCAAATGCCAGCGTGGGATTTTGGAAAATTTCTTTTTCGATTACATCCTTTTTGATTGCGGCCACTTTTGCATCCTCAAGGATGAGGGCACTTAAAAGGTATTTAGGTGACTCTGTAAATAAAGTAAGCTCACCGCAAATATCATTTTCACCACAAATTCTAAGAGCAAGCTCGCGACCATCCTTTGTCACCTTGCTAATTTGGACCTTACCCCCAAGGACCAAGTAAAGCTCCTCGGCTTCCATCCCTTCCTGGAATAGATAAGTGCCTTTCGCTGCGTGAATGGTTCTATCTGCGAATTGAAGCAGTTCTTTAATTTCTATGGTATGAGTTGCTTTGTTTGTATGTGGCATGTCTTTCACCCTTTCTTTTTTATGAAAGTATTCCTTATTTTCCTCAGATATTGGCTAGGTTTGCACTTTTGACCAAGTTGTATGTTCTTATGTGGATTCCGTGACTAAGTAGTTGTTGGCACAATAATATCATCACGATAGTGTAAATTGCGTGAGTCATGATCAATTGTCAAAATGTCGTCACTATTAAAGGTGGTTTTGTTCACAATTCAGAAACAATTCCCACCGGTTCATTATATCGATAAAAAGAGAGTGAGGACTGATCTGTTTTAGGTCATCTGTGACGTTTTATTGAACAACAGACTAGGTGTGAAGTTCATCACATCTAAAAGTATGCGGTTTTTCTACGATTTACTCATAGATAGCGATAAATGCTGCAGCAGGACTAAATAAAACTAGGATAAGAAGCAATAAATAGAATAGCCCCAAAAGCAGAAATCCAATTACATCACGAAAAAAATGAATTCATTCGCAAACCAATACTCTGTGGAAGTACACGTTTTTAAAGAACAATTGATTTATGGAGAAGACTCTTTTTTGCATATGAAGGCTATTTTACAAATTAATACTACAGGAAGGGATGAATGATTATGGCGAGGATTAAACAATGGGAACCGGAAAATAATGAATTTTGGAATAGTGAAGGAAAGGGTCACGCACAAAGAAATCTTTGGATCTCTATTCCAGCTCTGTTCCTTGCATTTGCAGTATGGCAAATCTGGTCTGTTACTGCAGTAAGATTAAACGACGCGGGATTTAATTTTACATCAAGCGAGCTGTTCACACTTGCGGCATTACCAGGACTTGTCGGAGCAACATTCAGGATTTTCTTCACATTCATGCCAGGTATATTCGGAGGGAAGAACTGGACTGTCATTAGTACTGCATCCCTGTTGATTCCAGCGATTGGAATTGGGATTGCCGTTCAGAATCCGGATACTTCATTTACATCAATGGCCATTTTAGCAGCATTATGCGGCATTGGAGGCGGAAACTTTTCTTCCTCTATGGCTAACATCAGTTTCTTTTTTCCTAAGCGATTAAAAGGTTCAGCAAATGGGCTTAACGCAGGAATCGGGAATCTTGGAGTAAGTGCTGTCCAATTCCTGACACCGATCGTCATTACTACAGGTATTTTTGCAGGTGTATTTGGCACATCACAATTGATGCCGGATGGAAAGGAAGTATGGATTCAAAATGCGGCGTTTATCTGGGTTGTTCCTATTATCATCGTAACAATTGCAGCTTTTTTCGGCATGGATAACCTGCCGGGTGCTAAGCAGTCATTCAAAGAGCAGTCGATCATCTTCAAAAATAAGCATACATGGATCATGTCCTGGATTTATACTATGTGTTTCGGGTCCTTCATCGGATACGCTGCTGCATTCCCGTTGCTGATCAAATCTGAGTTCCCAGAAGTGAATGCACTGCAGCTTGCGTTTCTTGGACCGCTTGTCGGGGCTTCGGTAAGGCCTCTAGGCGGATGGATCGCAGATAAAATTGGTGGTGCTATTGTAACATTCTGGGATATCATCGTCATGATTGGAGCGACATTTGGTGTCATCTATTTCTTGAACGCGAACAACTTTGCAGGGTTCTTAACAATGTTCATCATTCTTTTCTTCACAACTGGGATTGCTAATGGTTCAACATTCAGGATGATTCCTTTTAT
>DMSR01000265.1 GCA_003457145.1 Bacillus sp. (in: firmicutes) | reverse complement strand
TAGATATTGATGATTTAATATCCAAGCGACAACATACGGATATGTGATTTATTCACTGAACAGTACGATGATAAAGGAGCCAAATTGAAATGAAAACATTAATTTTACACGAATTCAAGTGCAAAGAGTGTCATGAATTCATCTTGCTAGAACGAGACAAAGAGCCAGATTATTGCCCTTATTGCGGTGAAACAAACGTCGACTATGCGCCAGGGAAGATTGAGCCTGTTCTATTTTACGAAACAAGGTCTTGATGAACTACATGAAGGAAGGAAATAACATGTACGGTATTTACATTGATGGGTTGCTTGTAAGAAAGTTTGAGAAACCAGAAGAAGCTTACGAAGCAGGAGTATATGGCTATAAGGAAACAGGTATTTTTCATGAAATTAGAATTGTAAATCCATTATCAAAAACGATTTTCGAGTAGTGAACAATTCTGACCAAGTTGAAGTTTTTAAATCAACATGAAGGGGTTTATTAACAATGATTGACGTAACAAGAGCACGCTTACCAGGTATTCGAGTGAAGCACCTGGTTTCCATTCCTTTAATAGCAGCGATCACCGTTGCATCATTGTTTTTCATTTTCCATATTGGGATCGGAAGCATAAGCATTCCTGAATGGTACGTTGAAACACCCGGAAAGCCTGCACCTATTAATAGCTTTATCACTTACTGGATAAATAAATCAATCACCAATGGCATTTTAACGTTTTTTATCACATACATTCCTTTGGCATTTATATATTGGAGAAGCAACTTATCCAGGAAGAATGTTTAGATGATCCAAAAAAGTTCAAAAAAGGTGAAATCCTTTATGGCTGCAAAACATCCATAAAGGATTTTTTATTTTCTTTTAGATCCAAGGGCAAGGATGACTCGTTCTGCCGGTCCGAAAACATGGACTGGCAGAACGAGTCTTTTATTTTAATTACAATTTTCCTTCTATAAAAGCGATAGAAATGTTCCCCTGTTCAACATTCACTGTAGTTCCTCATTTCACTACCTGCAAGGCGAAAAAATTTTTTCATTTGCATAGAGGGGTATTTCTCTTTCTCCTATGACCTTCCCCTTCCTAAAAAACAGTCAGGTGCATCCCAAGTCGAAAGGGTTTTGAGTGTTCTTTGACCTGGTGCGTCACAGACAGATGTGATCGAGTATATCACATCTTAGTTCCTCCCATTTCAAGAACACTTACAAAACTCAATTCCTTATTCGGGAAGGAATGAAAAATTTTTTTCTTGCCTCCTTGCAGTCGTTTCATTCGTCTCTTTGGTTCATGTTGCACAGGGGAACACAAAAAAGAAAAAACCAAAACCTCAAAACCCAAACCCCTAAAACCAAAAAGCCGAGAGGACTGATATTATGGAAACCATTTATGAAGTAGTTCGAATCAAACAAGTCATTCAAGAGGTTGAAACCCCCTTCCTCGAAAAGAAGATTTCAGGGCCTGATATGGCAAAGGAAATGGCAAGGCATTTCATTGGTGACGAAGATAGGGAAGTTTTCCTTGTCATGTGCCTAAACACAAAAAATCAAGTAACGGCTGTTCATCGATGCCATGTTGGTTCAATCAATGCAAGTATTGTTCATCCGAGAGAAGTGTACAAGGCTTGTATACTCAATAATTCAGCCAGTATCCTTGTTGCCCATAATCATCCTAGTCAGGATTGCCACCCATCCACCGAAGATGGCCAAGTCACTAAAAGATTGGTTGAGGCAGGAAAGATTTTAGGAATCGAGGTTTTAGACCACATCATCGTCAATGCAACCGGAGGATGCTACAGTTTCAGGGAATCAGGAAGAATGTAAGGAAGGAAAGGGGATTTTCCCCTTTCCTAAATATAAATATTAATTTCCAAAATCGAAGGAGCAAAAATCATGATGAAAACAATCATTGTCCACACTTATGTTCATGAATTAATTGATAACACTGACGGAAAATTTGATTCATTCGGAAGTGCATGGTTTAAAGTGCCTCAAAATTGGCTTGAGTCAAAGGTTACTCTAATGGGTTATTCATCCTTGAATGATTTCAATTCTTCTTATACCTATGACGATTCAGAGGGCTTGCTAGAAAAAGCGATTGAGGAAGGAGTCCTTTTAGGTTGTGGCGCAGGAGATATGACCGTTTAAAACCATAAGGAAGGAAAGGGGATAACCACCCCTTTCCTTGATTAAAAGGAGAGAAAGAAGCATGGAAGAAAACATTTACTCAGTTCTTTTCAATGAAATGTTATCCGATGATGAATGCAATAAAAAGAAGTCCTCACAGTTACTTGAATTGTATTTTAACCAAACAGATGAAGGCCAGAAAATCATAAATGATATGTGCATCATCATCTGTGGGTACAAATTCAAGTAACTGTGAGGACTTCNNATCATCATCTGTGGGTACAAATTCGAAACGCTGTTAGAAAAGTGACCGAAGAAGGGATTTTCCCTTCTTCTTCAGGAGAATAAAAGAATGGAGAAAAACCTTCAGGAACAAGTTCAAAACCTTTTAATGATTTTAACTGAACTAGATGAAAGTGGATATTTGGGATATGAAGAAATTGAACATTTAAACACCAGGAAGAATGATTTAATTATTGAAATTAAAAAAGTCATTGAGGGAGAGGAATAGAACATGCAATCAATTTTATCCTATGAAAATCGTGGGAAATGGGGAAAGTCATCTTATCGTGGGAATTGCAGTGGCCATATTATTAAAGACCTGATTGAACATTTCCAACCCAAGAAATTTGTCGAAGTGTTCAGTGGTGGAAATACAGGAAAAGAGGTATGCCAAGATTTAGGCATTAAAAACAGCGTTCATTTAGACCTTTTAAATGGTTGGAATGCCTTGATAGATGAAATCCCAACAGGAAATGACTTTACATTCAGCCATCCTCCTTATTGGGATATTATCAAATATGATACGCAAAGAGGGAGCTTTCATGAAGATGATTTATCTAACAATATGTCCTATGATGAATTCATTTCAAAGCTTGACCGTGTGAACAGTAAGATTTATTCAGCCCTGTTAAATAAGGGCAGACACGCTATGTTAATTGGCGATATCCGTAAGAATGGTCAATATTTTTCCCCAATCAAAGATTTAACATGGATAGGGGATGTTGAAATTCACATTATCAAAGCGCAGCACAATACAGTAAGTGGAAGGAAACAATATAACGGTAAATTCATTCCGATTGCTCATGAACATTTGCTAGTCTTTAAGAAAAATAACATTTGGCAAGTGCCTTTAAAAATCACCAAAACCCTTACATTTGATTTACGGAAATTCGATAGCATGACCTGGAGAGATTTAATACAGGGAGCATTGGAATTTTTAGGTGGGGAAGCTGAATTGCAGAACATTTATGA
>DMSR01000186.1 GCA_003457145.1 Bacillus sp. (in: firmicutes) | reverse complement strand
CCCTTGCCTTACCTTCAGCGAAACCAGCGACAACAGATTTGTAACTCCGACACGACGCCCCTTGTATTCTATTTGAATGTTTTTCTGTATGATTTCATCCATTAATGCATCCTGCAGCATCGCGATGAAGGATGCTGCACTACGAACATGCAACCCGTTTTTTTGGAATACTCGAATGACCAGCTCGTACATAGGACCTACCTCCCTTTGCTGTCCGCGTATTATTTGTGAAAAAACCTCCTGTTAAGGAGGTTTTAATAATGACAATACTATTATATTAAATTTTATCCTATCTGCACCCCAATTTTTTGGACAATTCCTACTTTAAACGAGGGATTATCCAAAAATCATGGAAAGCTCGCTCTTATCCTGACTATTTAGCTGGAGTGGTTGCTTCTTGGATCTCTTTATCAAGCTCTGAATCATATCTTTCCTTTTCTCCGTCACTCCAATTAAAAACCTCCGCCATATATGTGCTGACAGCATTTCTAGTTTCAAGGACTAAGTTGATATCAAACAGCAGGTCTCCAGTTCTTCTAAAATAGAAATCAACTGGTGTGGCTACCATTTCGCGCTCTAATCCATAAACTAATTTCGCAAAAAGAACTAGTGGTATATTGTGTTTGTCTGCATCCGTTTTCTTCTCGCTGGCAAGGTCAAAAACAGCTTTGGCGTTTGATCCGTAAAATGCAGCCAGGTGTCTTGCTTCGTCTTTCGAGAAGCCTGTTTTAACTCCCCGCTCTGCCGCCGTTTCAATAAATCCTGCGAATTTCTCAGAGCCGCCAAAGTCACCACCTGAAATTGGGAGATGCTTTGTCTGGCTGGAACCGAAACTCGTACCTGCTTCTGATTCCAGATTCGCAGCAACGAGATCAACAATTGTTTCAGCCATTTTGCGGTACCCGGTCAATTTCCCTCCGGCAATCGTGATCAGACCGGAATGCGACTCCCAGATCTCATCCTTGCGGGAGATTTCGGATGGTCCTTTTCCTTCCTCATGAATAAGCGGGCGAATTCCTGCCCAACTCGATTCTACATCGGCAGGCTTGGCTTTTACATCAGGGAACATGAAATTGATTGCATCCAATAAGTAATCCATGTCACTCTTCGTCATTTTCGGATTGGCTTTGTCCTCATCATAAAAAGTATCTGTAGTCCCTACATATGTCTTCCCGTTTCTCGGTATTGCGAAGACCATCCTTTTATCAGAAGTATCAAAGTAAACTGCCTGTTTCAGCGGGAAGCGGGACTGATCGATTACTACATGGACACCTTTGGACAAAATCAAGGTCTTGCCTTTCTTGGAACCATCCTTTTCACGGATTGTATCAACCCATGGGCCTGTGGCGTTAATGATCTTTTTAGCGAATACTTTGTACTCTTCACCAGATAACTGGTCTTTAACAATCACTCCCTTGATGCGTCCATTGTCAGTGATTAATTCTTCAACCTTAGAATAATTCAGGGCTGTTGAACCTTTATCCACGGCTGCCTTCATGACTTCAATCGTGAGCCTCGCATCATCGGTCCGATACTCAACATAGTAGCCGCCACCCTTTAGTCCCTGCTTTTTGATAAGGGGTTCTCTGCGGAGAGTTTCCTCCTTGGAAAACATCGTTCTCCGTTCGCTTTTTTTGACACCAGCTAAAAAGTCATAAACTCTTAGTCCTATCGATGTTGTGAAGCTTCCAAATGTCCCGCCCTGGTGGAACGGCAGCAGCATCCATTCCGGTGTCGTCACATGGGGGCCATTTTCATAAACGATCGCCCTTTCCTTGCCTACCTCCGCAACAACCTTTACATCCAGCTGTTTTAAATAGCGGAGACCGCCGTGAACAAGCTTCGTCGAGCGGCTTGATGTTCCTGCTGAAAAATCCTGCATATCGAGAAGTGCTGTATTCATACCTCTTACAGATGCATCTAGTGCGATTCCTGCACCTGTGATACCGCCGCCTATTACCAGCAAATCAAAGGATTCTGTTTTAAGCCTTGAAATGATTTCTTTGCGTTTTAAATTTGTGAACATCTCGTTTGCCTCCTTAAACAGGAAAAGAGACCGCAAAAAACATCACCCTTAGTACGGTAATGCTTTGCGGTCTCTCCAGTTCTCCTGCCGATTTATTAACTTATTTTTATTTTATCAAAGTTTACACGATAATGATATGTCAAAAATGAGAATTTTATTTAAACGCCATTGCTGCATTAACAGCTTTTTTCCAGCCGCTGTAAAGCTCATCACGAACCTCATCAGACATTTTCGGTTCAAACGAACGATTAATTGCCCATTGAGTAGCGATTTCCTCCTGGCTTTCCCAATAACCCACTGCAAGGCCTGCTAGATATGCTGCACCCAAAGCAGTTGTTTCATTCACAACCGGTCTTTCGACAGGAACATTTAAAAGGTCGCTCTGGAAATCCATCAAGAAATTATTCATTACTGCCCCACCGTCGACACGAAGGGTCTTAAGCTGAATTCCTGAATCTGCTTCCATTGCAGATAATACATCCTTTGTCTGATAGGCGAGAGATTCAAGCGTTGCACGGACAAAATGTTCCTTACTTGTTCCTCGTGTCAAACCAAAGACTGCTCCCCTGACATCACTGTCCCAGTATGGAGTGCCAAGACCGACAAAAGCTGGAACAACATAAACGCCATCAGTTGATTCTACCTTTGTTGCGTAATCTTCGCTATCCTTGGCATTCTTCAGCATTCTTAATCCATCACGCAGCCATTGAATGGCAGAACCGGCGACGAAA
>DMSR01000354.1 GCA_003457145.1 Bacillus sp. (in: firmicutes) | reverse complement strand
CGTATCAAAAAAATCCGGCATCATTTTATTGATCAGCTTGATTCTGGCTGTCTTTTTTTTGCCAAGATAAAATACAGGCAATCGGAAACCCAGGAGGGCTCCGCTAAGTGCCAGTAACCAAATATTCATTTTATTCTCCACTGCAGGAAGCATAAAAAATAGGATGGGCATAACAATGACTGCACTTAATACAAACTGAAAAAGCCGGAAATCAACCGCTGTTTTAAATGGATAGCCAGCATCCCGTAACAGAGTGTCGATTTTCCTTCTTTCCTCTTTTGATACCTTCTTGTTTAAATAGTTTGTACCTCGTTCCCAGTATTTCGAGACAAGATTGTTTATAGCCATTGATTTCTTAGTTGAGGTCTTTTTACTATCCTTTTTAGCTGGTTCCTCAAAGAATTGGACTACTCGCTGGTTGTAGAGAATCTCCTTTTTATTAATAAATAAAAGGATTCCGGCGAAGGTATAGGATAGAAAACCAGCTGTAAGAAATAAGAGTATCATATTAACCAACGATTACACCTCGATTCGAATGATCTTCTGGATAAATACCCAGCCAATTATGTTTGAGGCAACACCTGCAGAGATCATTAATAGACCCAGTGGGTGTTCGAGCATTGGACGAAAATACGCTCCATTTGCTGTAGCTAAATATAGGCCCAACCCAACTGGCAGCAAGGTGATAATCCATGAAGACATTCGTCCCTGCGCAGTTAAAGTGTTTAACTCTTCTAATATCCTCACTCTGCCTCTGATGGTTTCTTCCATTGTTTCAAGCAATTCAGCAAGGTTGCCGCCGCTCTTTCTTTGAGCGAGTATTCCCCTGATGACAACCTCAAGCTCTTTATTCGGGAGCCGGTCTACCAGTTCCTCGAATACTTCATCCAGTGGGATTCCAAGTCCAGCCTGGCGGATGACACGGGTAAATTCTGGTCCTAATGGATCTGGAAATTCCTTACCAACCAATTGTATTGCCTGCATAAAGCTGAAACCCGCTCTCATTGAGTTTGCCATCATCCCCAGGACTTCAATTAACTGATAAGAGAGGCTATCGATCCTTTTTTTTCTTTTTTTCTTAAAGTAGAGTCCAGGTAAATTATAGCCAGCCAATAACACCGCAGCCAGCAAGTAGACAGGGAGTCCTAGCAATAAGCACAGAATAGAAATGCTAACAGCACTAAAAAGTTTCAAAGAAAAAAACTCTGCTGGACTTAATTTACTTCCTGCTTCGAGAAGTAATTTTTGAGTACTCTCATTGAATTGGACATTTTTGAAGATTTTTGCCAGCGAAGTGACGATTCTGTTCATTAAAGGCTGCTTTTTCACCTTTTCTTGCTCAAGCGGATCTACTTTATCAGCAGGAGGCGGAAAAAGCTCCATGATTCTACTATTATATTGCTTCTTATGAATGTTCCCTCTCAGAATCAGAAAGATGATCACCGTGGATACCAGGAAAATGGTTGCTATCCCAAGGGCTGCGTTCATCACTGCCACTCCCCTGCAAACCAGGAGGTTGGGAGTGCATAGCCGTTCATCTCAAGCTTATCCGTAAACTTCGGCCGAATTCCAGTGGACACAAACTTCCCTTCGACTTTTCCTTCTTCTAATCGAGGGGTTTCCTGGTATAAATACAGATCCTGTAAAACAATGGTGTCTCCTTCCATGCCGAGAACCTCAGTAATATAAGTGATTTTCCGGCTTCCATCCTTCATCCTTGTCTGCTGGACAATAAGATCGATCGCACTGGCAATCTGTTCACGGATTGCTCTTACCGGCAGATCAAATCCTGACATCAATACCATTGTTTCCAGCCGCGAAAGAATATCTCTTGGTGAGTTTGCATGGCCTGTACTTAAGCTGCCGTCATGTCCGGTGTTCATAGCCTGCAGCATATCGAGGGCTTCTGCTCCCCGGACTTCTCCTACAACAATCCGGTCAGGCCTCATCCTTAGAGAATTCCGAACCAATTCCCTTATTGATATTTGGCCCTTCCCTTCTATATTTGGCGGCCGTGATTCAAGGGAAACAATATGATCCTGATTTAGCTTTAATTCAGCAGCATCCTCAATCGTCACGATCCTTTCCTCATTAGGAATAAAGGATGATAACACATTTAATGTAGAGGTTTTCCCCGAACCAGTGCCGCCGCTTATAAAAACATTCATTTTTGATTTGACGCAAATATTCAGGAACTCCGCCATTTCCTCACTTAACGTTCCGAATTGGATTAAGTCTTGAATCGTAAAGGGGGTGGCAGAAAACTTACGAATGGTTAAGCTTGGACCCTTTAGGGCAAGCGGGGGAATAATCGCATTAACACGCGACCCATCCGGAAGACGCGCATCAACCATTGGTGAGCTTTCATCGACTCTGCGGCCTATGGGTGCAACAATACGCTCAATCACCCGCATGACATGCTGTTCATCTACAAACGTGCTGCTGCTCTTAAGAATTTTCCCTTTCTTTTCATAGTAAATTTCAGTTGGACTGTTTACCATGACCTCACTGACATGCGGATTTTCAAGCAAGGGGGTGATTGGGCCATAGGCGAGCAGCTCATCCGCTACATAATCAAGCAGCTCCTGCTTTTCTTCAAAGGTTAAACGGCCCCCTTCTTTATCAAAATATAATTCTCCCAGTTCTACGACTTTGGTTTTTTCTTCCTCTTTATTTTTACCAGGATACTTCTTTAATTCCTCTAAAAGATACTCACGAAGATCCTTTTCAATCTCCCAAAACTGACTCGATTTCTTTGGAATCTGGTCCTCCCTGGCAATTTCAGTATATATCGTTGCTTCTGCACGGTTCCGCTTAAATAGTGACAAATCGGCACCCCCTTATTTTTTTATTAAAGACCACCGTTTCTCTTTTTTAACTGGTTGATCTTCAGCTTTTTTGATCAATTTTTCCGACAGACTCCAGATTGCTTTACTCAACTGGCTGCGTGAATTGGACAGGAAGTAGGGATGACCCGCTTTAATTGCATCGGAAACAACCTGCGCTTGATCTGGCAATATTGCATAAATCTCTTGTTTTAGGACTTCAGCTAATCGCTTAAGATCAAGTGCCTGGCCTTTTTCATGACGATTAAGGACCAGCTTCACCTTGTCCTGTAATTGAACAGACTCGAGCGTTTCAAGATAAAGTTTACTCATCCGCAGAACGTTGATTTCATTCAGCGTCACTAGTAATATGTCATCAGCCTCTTCCAAACAGCCAATGTGAATTTCCGAAAGTGAAGACGGCACATCGATTAAGACAACATCGTATATTTCCTTACACTCCCGAATAGCTACCTTTAGATGATCCTCTAAAATACCTTCGAAAAATTCCGGACGGGAAGGAGCCGCGAGTACGCTGACATTGCTTTCATGACTCGTCATATATTGGTCAATAGGAAAGCCATCCTTGTGAAAAGCTTCCTTTGTCCATTCATAAACCGTTCTTTTTGGTTTAAGATTTAGAAATACTGCCGCCTCGCCAAATTGGAGATTTGCATCAATAATGGCAACACTTTTCCCTTTTCTCGCAAAAGCAGCAGCAAGATTGACTGTTAATGAAGTCTTGCCAACTCCACCTTTTGGGTTAGTCACTGCAATAACT
>DMSR01000253.1 GCA_003457145.1 Bacillus sp. (in: firmicutes) | reverse complement strand
ATAAACCTCGTCAACTGAACATTTTCACATTGGAACATTAACACATTATCTACCATAGTCTTCAAACAAATTTCAGCCCCGTAATCCAGAAGTAAAAAACCCTTTTCCAACTCCTGTAGATAACTCTCAAAATAAAAGGTGAAACAATTTTCAAGAAGCCCATTTTTATTCTGGAAGTAGTAAGCGATATTCGCTGGATTGACATCTGCTTTAGCTGCAATATCCCTGATCGATGTACCATTAAATCCTTTTGTATTAAATAAAAAGATGGCCGCATCAATAATCGCAGCTTTTGAATTTTTTCTCAATCTCCACCCCTCGCTTCCTATCCGAAACTCTCATTATTACTCTTTCTGGAAATACATGAAATTCCCTTTATAAAAAGCTCGACAAAGTCTCCCTTATTTCGGCTTTTTTTGATACAATGGATAGTAAAACTTTATATTAAAGGGGGAAAGACGATGTTTAAAGTCGAATCTTACAGCGAAAACCGCGAAAAAAATTATGATCTATTAATAAAGCAATTAAAGGCTTTGATTGAGGATGAGAAAAATGCAATTGCAAATTTCAGCAATGCTTCTGCACTTCTGAATCAATTCCTCGATCGAGTCAATTGGGTTGGTTTTTATTTGATGGAAGATGGAGAGCTGGTCCTCGGACCATTCCAGGGACTTCCTGCCTGCGTAAGGATTGCGCTCGGCAAAGGTGTATGCGGAACTGCGGCTGCTAAAAGAGAAACCGTTCGCGTTGAAGATGTGCATCTTTTCCCAGGACATATTGCTTGCGATGCAGCTTCCGAGTCAGAGATTGTTGTGCCGATTGTGAAAGATGGCACTTTAGTAGGAGTATTGGATATTGATTCTCCGGAAAAAAATCGTTTCGACGAGCTGGATCAGCAAAAACTCGAACAATTTGTTGATGTATTAGTACAATATATTTAATTGGAGATTTTCCCCCTTGGAAGGCTGTTCTAGCTTTTTAATGTCCATCCTGCACTTCCAAGAATAGAATAGGCCGGCTAGCTACCCAATAATAAAAAGAAGCAGCTATATCGTTTGATATTACAGCTGCTTCTTTTTTGTATGCCTAAATTAAATCGATCCCGTTTCCTGCGTGCTTTCTTTTCTGACAGCATCAAAAGCTGCTTCCAAGTCGTCTTTAATATCTTCCCATGCTTCAAGGCCGACGGATAGGCGCAGCATATTGTCTGTAATTCCCATGTTATCCCTGGCTTCCTTCGGCACAACAGCATGGGTCATCGTCGCGGGATGCTGTATTAATGTTTCTGCATCTCCAAGGCTTACGGCAATTTTTATCAGCCTCAATTGGTTCATGAATGCCTGAGCGGTTTTTTGGCCGCCTATTATTTTGAACGAAATCAGACCGCCTGGTTTTCGCATCTGTTTTTTCGCAATCTCATAATCTGGGTGCTTTGGATCGCCTGGGTAAATGACCTCCTCCACTGATGGGTGTTCAGACAAATAAGCAGCGAGTTTTTCGGCATTATCGCAATGGCGGTCCATCCTTACCGGAAGCGTCTTCAAGCCGCGAAGCAGCAGCCAGGCGTCAAACGGTGAAATCACGCCGCCAATATCCTTTTGCGTTGTCATAGATATCTTCGACATTATTTCTTGTGGACCAACTGCCACTCCGGCAATCACGTCTCCGTGACCGCAAATATACTTTGTTGCACTGTGGATAACAAAATCGCAGCCTAGCTCTAGCGGGTTCTGTAAGTAAGGCGAACTAAACGTATTATCAACAACAACAGGAATGCCCTTTTCTTTGGCAACTTCGGCTACCATTTCCAAATCAACTAGTCTCATTGTGGGATTGATTGGTGTTTCAATATAAATGCACGTTGTTTCAGGAGTAATCGCAGCCAAAACTTCTTCTTTCCCCGACATCATTGAAAAGTCATGATTAATATCGTATTTTTCTTTCATTAACTGCAGCAGTCCGAATGTGCACCCATAGACACCCTGGGAACAAAGGATATGGTCGCCAGTTCTGGTCAATGCAATCAAAATAGCAGAAACAGCAGCCATCCCTGAAGCAAAAGCAAGGCCCTTTTCCCCTTNNCGCTGCCATCCTTTCCTCAAGCATTGTAACAGTTGGATTTCCAAGGCGGGAATAGATATATCCCTCCTCATCCCCCGCAAACCGCCTCTCACCTTGTTCTGCGGTGTCAAAAGTAAAGGTGCTGGTCTGGAATAAAGGTGGAGCAAGGCTTCCTTTGAATTCTTCTGATTTATAACCTGAATGGATTACTTCTGTTTCGAACCTTTTCTCTCCCATAAATATCCTCCTGTATTCTTTGTAAACGCTTACAAATTACCCCCATAATCAGGATATGATATTTCTCCCTATATGGAAAGTAATTTATCTCTCAGCCGGAAAAGAAAAAGCACTCATTCCTGAGTGCTTGTGAATTCAAATTGATTATCCTTTTGGATGACAACCTTGTTTTTACCCGAACTTTTCGCTAAATAGAGAGCTTGGTCAGCCCTTTTAAATAGGCTTTTGACAGTGTCTTCCCCGCCTTTTAACCAGGTGGATACCCCACAAGAAATCGTCACTCTCGGTTTTGTTTGCTGTTCCACCCGGTCGACGAGCCTGTTTGCGATCTTTACGCCAATTTCAAGCGGCGCTCCTGGTAAATATATGGCTAACTCTTCACCACCCCATCTGGCACCCACATCCGTACCGCGGATATTCTTAGCAATCTGCCGGGCCAGCTGGATGAGAACCTCGTCGCCAACTTGATGTCCATAGGTATCATTCACGCCTTTAAAATTGTCGATATCTACTAATATAAATGTTCCCTGTGCATCTTCTAGCATCGACTGATTCATTTTGTCATCCAAATAACTCCTGGAGTAAAGTCTAGTCAAATGATCCGTGACTACCATTTTCTCAAGTTCCTCACGAAGGATTGAATTGGTAAATGCGAGTGTTGAATGATGAATCAGCGATTGCAGGAGTTTAAATGTTTCAAAGGCAAAATGATATGGCTCTTCATGTAAAACTAGTGCAAATCCTTTCAAGCTCCCACTTTGAATCATCGGCACACCCATAATCGATCGATATTTCAATGATGAGCCCTCTATGTTCGAGTCAAAATCTCCGATAAACAAAGGTTCTTTCTCTCTTTGGATTCTCTTT
>DMSR01000497.1 GCA_003457145.1 Bacillus sp. (in: firmicutes) | reverse complement strand
TGTATGCACCTGCGATTCTTCGGCATCGAATGCTTTTCGAACTTCATTTTCCCGACTAAGTAATGGACCTTCTTCGTTTCGGTGTCAATTGCAACAACGGATGGCTCGTTTAACGCGATTCCTTTATTTTTGCTATATACAAGTGTGTTAGCAGTACCTAAATCAATTCCAATTTCTGTCGTAGATAACATTGTTGTTCACCCAGTTCTCTTTTATTTAGTAAATCCAACATAGACTTCTCTTAAACTATCATGTATTTGGGGGTGAAAGAGCTTTTGTTACTTAATCGTTATCAAATTGTAAAAGTCGAGGAAAAATTTTTCAAAAAATTACGCTGAAAGAATACTTACTGATAGGAACGGGTATAATGCATAGATGTTCAACTGCTTTCTTTTTAATGGTANNGCAGGTTAAATGAAAAGGCAGTGTGAAATTTTTTGGAACATAAACAGAAACTGATTGTATTAATCGGGCCGACTGCAGTTGGCAAAACCAAGCTTAGTATTGAGCTTGCGAAACAATTCAATGGTGAAATCATCAGCGGTGATTCGATGCAGATTTACAGGGGGATGGATATTGGAACAGCAAAAGTCACCTCTGAAGAAATGGAAGGAATCCCGCACCATTTAATTGATATTAAAGAACCGGATGAAGGATTTTCAACCGCAGAATTCCAGGATCTTGTCCGCAGGAAAATAGAAGACATCAGCTCAAGGGGCAAACTGCCAATGATTGTCGGCGGAACAGGCTTATATATCCAGTCTGTCATTTATGATTATCATTTTACAGAAGCACCTTCAGATCCTGTTTTTCGCAGCCTTCTTGAAAAAGAAGCTGAAGACCAAGGATATGATTTTTTGCATGAAAAGCTAAAGAATGCGGACCCGGAGAGCGCATCAAAAATTCATCCAAATAATATCCGCAGGGTTATCAGGGCTTTGGAAATCACTCATTGTACAGGGAAGACGGCTGCAGCGCTCCAGGAAAACCAGTCCCCAGAGCTTTTATATGATACAGCGGTCATCGGTCTTACGATGAATAGGGAGCAATTGTACAGCCGTATTAACCTGCGAGTCGATCTGATGATTCAACAAGGCCTTTTGGGAGAGGTAAAGTATTTTTACGATAATGGGCTAAGAGACTGTCAATCGATTCAGGCAATCGGGTATAAAGAGCTTTATGACTACTTTGAAGACAGGATTTCACTTGATCAAGCGGTGGAGAATTTAAAGCAAAATTCACGCCGGTATGCAAAAAGGCAGTTAACTTGGTTTCGAAACAAGATGGAAGTGGAATGGTTTGATATGTCAGGGTCAGAAGGCACTGAAAAAAAATTCGCTGAAATTTCCAACTTTATTGAAGGAAAGCTCAAGATAAAAGCGAATACATAATAATAGAGATAAAAGAGGAGGATCCGCCCATGAAACAAGTGAACATTCAGGACCAGTATTTAAACCAGCTTCGAAAAGACAACATTAACGTGACTGTATTTTTATTGAACGGATTTCAATTGAGAGGCCAAATCAAAGGCTTTGATAACTTTACCGTTCTTTTTGAGTCGGAAGGTAAGCAGCAGCTTGTCTATAAACATGCCATCTCAACTTTCGCTCCGCAAAAGAATGTGCAAATTGATTTTGAAGGCCAGGCATAATCTGGCATAATCAGGGAGACCCGCTAACTGGCGGGTCTTTTCTTTTGGTAAGGCCCTTTTCGTAAGCTTTGTTGCTTTCACTACCAAAGGTAAAAACCGGCACCCGGGTCATTTTGGGTGATAATGCCACTCGAGTTTAGGTCTCTCCTCGTAAAGAGCCCTGAAGTTTGTAAGAGTAAGGAGATAATTACGTGTCAGAAAAGCAATACTCCATGCGAAAAGAGCTTGTGCAAAAATCATTTAATCACCAAGTATTTTTTTCTTAAATGAATTCCTGCCTCTCCGAATACATATAAATATAGGAGTTTATTTATTTGAATATCGTAAATTATGGCAAAAGGACCTATTCCTCCAACGGTTTATTAATGCCCATTAACGAAGGAATGTTCAGATGCAAAAACTTTCTATAATTGCGGACACAATTATTCCAATCGATTTAATACTCTAAGCATTTTAAGGCGTCTGCCTTATTGAGGGCTGATATCACAAAACCATTTTATATGCGTATACTGTTTTCAGAATGAGAGGTGAAATCTTTGGACCAACCGCTTCGAAAGAAAAACAACGGTCAAATCAGCATCGTTTTGAATGCCCAGAAAAGGAAAACATTGACGAAGGAATTGCCTGATGTGCAGCTGGTTCCAAAGTCGATCCCGCAAGAGCATGCTGCCTTGAAGGAAATTGAGGAAGAGCTCGGGACGCTTGTTGGCATGGAAGAAATGAAACGGATGATCAAGGAAATCTACGCGTGGATATATGTGAACAAAAAACGGGAAGAGTTAGGGCTCAAGGCGGGCAAACAGGCACTTCATATGATGTTCAAAGGAAACCCGGGAACGGGGAAGACAACGGTAGCAAGAATTATCGGCAAACTTTTCTTGAAAATGAATGTTCTCTCTAAAGGACATTTAATTGAGGCGGAGAGAGCTGACCTTGTCGGTGAATATATCGGACATACGGCACAAAAGACGAGAGACCTTATAAAAAAAGCAATGGGGGGCATCTTGTTCATCGATGAAGCCTATTCACTAGGTCGCGGTGGTGAGAAAGACTTTGGTAAGGAAGCCATCGATACCCTTGTAAAGCATATGGAGGATAAACAGCACGACTTTATTTTGATACTTGCAGGATATTCCAGGGAAATGGAGTATTTCTTAACGCTGAATCCAGGTCTTCACTCCCGTTTTCCGCTGGTCATTGACTTTCCGGATTACTCGATTGACCAGCTTATGGATATTAGCCAGCGGATGATGAAGGAAAGAGAATACAACTTTAGCCATGAAGCTGAAAGAAAGCTTAGAGAGCACCTTATTTCAGTAAAATCAACCTACGGAAGAACTGGTTTTTCGAATGGCCGTTACGTACGGAATGTGATCGAGAAATCAATCAGAGCCCAAGCCATGCGGCTTGTCAAACAAAACCAGTATGATCGGCACGAATTGATGATGGTCAGAAGCAATGATCTTGTTTTTTCAGAAGATTGATAGGCAGTTATATATCAGCCCAACAATCCACCTGATCCAGGATAAGCCCACGAATGGAAAATGGGTAAATAATGTCAGCAACCAGTGTTGACATTATTTTTCGTCTTTGATAATATACCCTTAAGGGTATATTAAAACATTTTACTGGAGGAATTCAAAAATGAATGAAATTACAGTTTACACAACTAATACATGTCCATATTGCGTAATGATGAAGAACTTTTTAAATGAAAAAGGCCTTCCATTCAAGGAAGTTAACGTACAGCAAGATCCTATCGCTGCGCAAAGACTCGTCGACGCTACTGGTCAAATGGGTGTTCCGCAATCAAATGTAAATGGCCACTGGGTACTGGGCTTCGATCCTAATGCAGTAATGGCTCACGTTAAATAAGTTCATAATAAAAGGGATTCCGATTAATTGGAATCCCTTTTATTATGAACTGGGAACGCACCTCTTTGGTGGATGTTGATGGTTACCGGGAACGTGCGGGTAAAATCGATCCCTCAGAAGGTGGAAATGATGGCGAGTGGGAACGATTCAGGCAAAAT
>DMSR01000525.1 GCA_003457145.1 Bacillus sp. (in: firmicutes) | reverse complement strand
TTTTTACATTTTCCTGATCGAACAGCCACATAGGAAAGTTACTCAGGACTCCACCATCCACAATAATATTGTTCCCTATCCGGCTTCGCAGCTTGACAGGCTCAAAGAAAAAAGGCAAGCTGCAGCTCATCCTTATTGCCTTGGCAACTGGAAAAGTTCTCGGATCTATCCCATATTTAGGCAAATCATCCGGTAGGATTAATATCTTGCCATTGGTTAAGTCAGAGGCAATAACTCTTAGCGAACCCGGATTTAAATCCCCAAATGTAACTACTCCCCGTGCAGCAAGCTTTTCACGTATCCAGTATTCTAGCTCATTCCCTTTGTATAGTCCCAGCCGCCAGTAAACAAACAGCCATTTTGTCAGCGCAGTTGGAATAACTGATTTTCTTGTATCGAGGAATTTTTTTAAATCCAGTTCATCCACAAGGGTTTTCATTTCAGTACTTGTATACCCTGCTGCGAGCAGTGCGGCGACGAGCGAACCTGCGCTTGTTCCAGCAAGCCTTTTAAATTTGAATCCCCGTTCCTCTATTGCTTCACAGGCACCTAACAACGCAAAACCTTTGATTCCTCCCCCGGAAAAAACGCCGTCAATATACATTTGAGCCACTCCCGTCGATGTTATCTCATTGATACATCTTTAAGCGCTCAATATATAAAATAGTACGGCGTACAAGCTAAACTTTTTCAATTTTAAGTAAAATACTGAATTTCTGCTTCCGGAAAAAAGGAGTGGATGTATCCTCGAATTGTATTTTCAAGCTCTTTTGCTTCATCTGTTTGATATACGTATTTTCCTATTCCATATCTTCCCCATTTGTATTTCCTTTTTTCTTCATCCATCTCAAGCTTGGATTTGGGATAGCGTTTCTCGATAACACTTTTTGCAGGTTTTGTAAACCGGTGCTGGATGAGTTCGAAACTCAAGCCAGTATGATTTATTCCGTCAAGGGACTTGCTTAGCCTTTCAAATAATTCATGATACCCTTCCTGCCACCCTTCATGGATATAGATGGGAGCAACGATGAACCCGAGTGGATAGCCAGCACCAGCTACTTTTCTGGCAGCTTCGAGCCTATCCTCAAACGAAGAAGTTCCAGGCTCGAAATGTTTGATTACATAACGAGCATTGACACTGAATCGAAATCTTGTTTTCCCATTATGCTTTGCATCCAATAAATGATCCACATGATGATACTTCGTCACGAATCTAAGTTGTCCATATTCTGTTTCACCGATAAATTCTATCGTCTTTTTCAATGCATGGGTCAAATGATCGATTCCAACGATATCAGATGTACACGCTGCTTCAAATCTGGTTATTTCAGGCTTTCTTTCATCCATATACTTTTGAGCCTGCTCAAATATTTCATCGAGATTCACATACGTCCGGATATATGGCTTGCTGCCGAGCGTAGTCTGAAGATAACAATAGTGGCAATGGCCCATACAGCCCGTCGCGAGCGGGATGGCATATTCTGCAGATGGCTTGGACGTATCGAACTTCAGGGTCTTCCTGACTCCAACAACAAGCGTGGACTTTGCATTCCTGTATTGTTGAAGCTCGTTTTCACCCGGAATGCCGCGAACCTGATTATGTGAGGTTGTTTCCCTGATTTCAAGCCCCATCAACTCAAACTTCTCCTTAAGCTCACGGCCGAGTGGATATTCCAAAGCACGAGGCTCAATATAGACAAGCTGGGGTACAAAAGGTTTCATTTCCAATTATATTCCTCATTTCATTCCATAACTAGTTATAGTTATTATGGGCAGAAATGCAAAAAGAGGATGGGAAAAATATTTCCATCCTCTTTAAATCTTTTTTATAAACCGCACTTCAGCTGTGCGTTACAGTTGGTGCATGTATTGCAGCCTCCGAGATCTTTTACCTCACCTTTGCGGCAGACAGGGCAGGTGTTGCCTACTTCTGAACCGATTGTTACGTTTGTTGAACGCAACTCATGAATTGTATCGACTAAGACAACATGCTGTTTCTGCTTTTCTTTCTTATCCATTTGCTCATCCATGCTATTTTCCTCAGCCTTCAGAGTCAATACCTGGGAATCGCGGGAGCCGTCAACATAAACTGTTCCGCCTTTCGCTCCACCTTTATACAGGCGCTCATATACCTTTTCTACCTGTTCAACGCTGTATCCTTTCGGTGCGTTGACCGTTTTACTTATCGAGCTGTCAATCCAGCGCTGGATGATACACTGCACATCAGCATGAGCTTCAGGAGCCAGTTCCATTGCTGCCACGAACCAATTTGGCAGGTTCTCAGGGTCAGCTTCTGGATTCCGGTCAAGATACTCTTGTACAATATCAGCCTTCACCTCGATGAACTTGCCAAGACGTCCGCTGCGGAAGTAGGAGAAGGAGAAGTATGGCTCAAGACCCGTACTGACGCCTACCATGGTTCCAGTGGAGCCCGTTGGGGCAACAGTCAGCAGATGCGAGTTGCGAATGCCATTCTTAAGTATCGAGTCACGAATATCTTCAGGCATTTTTTTCATGAATCCTGTGTTAATGAAAGCGGTGCGAAGTCTGTTTGTTCCTTCTTCTGCTTCACCCTCAAGGAATGGGAAGCTGCCTTTTTCTTTCGCAAGTTCAACAGATGCACGGTAAGCTGAAGTGGCAATTGTTTCAAAGACTTTATCGACAAGCTTGTTTCCTTCTTCAGAACCGTATTCTGTTTCACAGTAAATCAGTAAATCATGAAGACCCATAACTCCTAGTCCCACTCGGCGCTCGCCTAGTGCTTGTCTTTTATTATCTTCCAGGAAGTAAGGAGTTGCATCGATGACATTATCCTGCATGCGGACGCCAACTTCTACAGTACGTTTCAATTTTTCAAAGTTGACCGTTTTTGTATCTTTGTCAGCCATTTCAGCAAGGTTCACTGCAGCCAGGTTGCAGACTGAATTAGGAGCGAGAGGTTGCTCTCCACATGGGTTGGTCGCTACAACCTTCTGGCCATATGCCTGTGCGTTAGTCATATCGTTTGCATTATCGATGAAGAAGATGCCCGGTTCTGCTGAGTATGTGGCACAGATGTTAATCAGATTCCATAACTCTTTCGCTTTGATTTTTCTGTAGGTGCGCACCTTATAGCCAAGCTTTTCCCACTCGCGAACGTCTCCTGATTTATACCATTCCTCATTGTAAATCTTCATTGTTTCAGCATCATAGCTTTCAACATCCGGGAAACGGAGCTCATATTCTGCATCACTTTCAACTGCATCCATGAAATCCTTTGTCAAAGTGACTGAGATATTTGCACCTGTAAGGAATTCTGAGTTATGAACAGTATAAGTTCCGCCTGTAGAAAGTTTTTCTTCAGCAGCTTTGATGATGTCAGCACTGAATCCGCCATATCCCGGGATGGTTTTATAATTTACAATCCCTTGATACATTGCTTCTTCCTGCAGTGTAAGCGGGGTGAATTTCAATTTATCTTTCGCTTGTTTCTTGATTGATTCATCCTCAGTGGTTTCAATCAAGAAACGCAGGATTTTAGGGTTTTGCATTTTTGAAATAATAAATTCGACAATATCAGGATGCCAGTCAGCCAACATGATCATCTGCGCTCCACGCCTTGACCCGCCCTGCTCAACAAGATGCGTAAGCTTTGCGATGTCATCAAGCCATGAGACTGATCCTGATGATTTTCCGTTAACGCCTTTGGCTAATGTGTTCCGGGGTCTTAGAGTTGAACCGTTCGTTCCTACTCCGCCGCCGCGGCTCATGATCTCCATTACCTGCTTGCGATGCTCGGAGATTCCTTCGCGGGAATCTTTTACAAACGGCATGACGTAACAGTTGAAGTAGGTTACAT
>DMSR01000216.1 GCA_003457145.1 Bacillus sp. (in: firmicutes) | reverse complement strand
CAGAATGTAGTTTCTTCTTTGAAGGCCATTGGTATTACGGTGCTTCATAATAAAGCAGTTCCGTTGAAATTAACGGGTGAGAATCGAGTAACGACTGGTAAATCTTCGACAGGAACCCTTTACATTGCAGGACTGGGTGCTGCATGGCCTAAAAATTCGAAACCGGGCAAGGCACTTGAGGATGTCCCAAATGATTCACCAAGAATTGTTATGATGCACAATCCAAATACGTTTGGGAAGCTTCCAGCCGAATCAGCTTCTTTTGCTGTCGCTGGGCATACCCATGGCGGACAGTTTAGAATTCCATTTTTACCAGAAAGCTCTTATTTGACATATAAAAAGGAAGAAGAAGTACACGCTGATGGGTGGATTGATGGATATGGAGCATCCGGGAATAATCTTTATGTTAACCGTGGCATTGGATTCAGCGACCTACCGCTACGAATAAATGCTATGCCTGAAGTTACCCTGTTCACTTTAAAGTCGCTATAGAAATAAAACTTTTTAAAGTGAGTCAATAAATAGGGGTGAAGGCCAATCATAGTAAATTCAGTTATATTTTATACTGATTAAAATTAATAAAGATTGTTTACAGATTTTTCACTCGGGTAACGAATGAATAGGGGAGAAAAGCAGGATTCCCTTAGATTTTACAGAAGGAGTGTTTTAACAATGAAGAAAAGAAACTTACTATTGGCATTGCCATTGGGAGCAAGTTTGATTCTTGGTGGATGCGCGGAAAGCGCTCAGAACGACGATGCGGAAGAACCCAACACTGAAGAGGTTAATTTAGAAAATGACAATCAAGAGCCAGATCTTTCAGAAGAACCAAATGAAGAAGAAGGTAACGCCGGAATGGATGAAGAAGAGCCGGATCTTGATGAAGAGCCTTCAGAAGAAAAAGATTCCGAGTAGCTCTTTTGAATAAAATTTTACAGCGCCAGTATACCATTTGGCGCTTATTTCTTTTCCAAACTAATAAGGAGGTAGTGAAATGAAAAAACATATAATCCCATTTGCAGTTGCATCCGCACTCACCATTGCGCCTCTGTCAGCAGGAGCACTAGAATATAATGTAGTTAAGGGGAATTATCCTGAATTATCATCATGGACAGAAAGTGATTGGAATGATTATTTAGATAAGAATCACGGTTCGTCTTTAACTGATTATGATACAGTCGATGAGCTTGAGGGAGATATTGGGGAGCCAGTAGACGTCAACTCCTTAGCTGNNGAAAAATACAATATGGATACAAATGAGTTAACCTCATTCCTGGATAAAAATGAAAACAAAGACAACATTCACTTTATTGGGGACCTTGAAAATGCCCTGGAAGGTGATGGCTATCAGCCTATTAACGAAGAAGCAGGAAATAATCAAACAGATGAGAGTGGTACGAATGGAATGGACCAAGCTAAGCTGGAGGAAACATATCTAGTGCCTCTCGGCTGGTCTTTGGATGAATTTAACAATTACCTTAACGAAAATTATGATATGGATGTAAATGATTTTGATTTGTTCGAAGATCTTGAGGCAGAGGTAGGACCATTGCTGACAGAAGAAAATGAACTCNNAACTGATCAAGGAATATGACTTGACACCGGAAGGCTACAGTACACTTCTTGGAGAGTATGGTGAAACACCTGAAGATTATGTTTTCCTTTATGATTTAAGAGATTCATTGGAATACTATACAAGTGGCCAGCCAAACGATGCTCAAACCCAAAAGGGAGCAGAAATGCCAGATACTGCGACTAATTCATTAGCATATGTATTACTGGGATTAGGGTTAGTAGTTCTTGGTGGCATCACACTTAAAACTCGTAAAAGCTTTGGTGGCAAGTAATGAAAAAGCAATGGATGATAGGTGAGCGGTACGGATTTTTCGTTCCGCTCTTTGCCTTTATCCTAATAACAATTGGAGCATATCTGACCGTTTCAAATGCTTTCACCTGGGCAAAAGGTTATATGGCCGTAGAAACAACCTCAGCAAATACTAATCTTCAATCCAATGAAAAAGAAGAAGGGAATAAAGGTGAAGACTTTTATTCAGGATCTCCTCAAAAGGGGGAGAGGATAGGCAAAATCACCATACCTAAGCTTGGGGCTTCAGTTCCAGTGTATGAAGGCACTTCCGATGATGAGCTCGGAAAGGGAGCAGGCCATTTTTCGGAGAGTGTTCTCCCGGGAGAAAATAATAACAGTGTAATATCTGGCCATAGAGATACAGTCTTCCGCAGTCTTGGAGAAGTTGGTGAGGACGATCTTATCCAAGTGGAAACAAATGAAGGCGAATTCACCTACCGGGTCGAAAAAGTTAGGATTGTAGATGCAAATGACCGGACTGTTATCGTACCAAAACCAGAAGCGACACTTACTGTAACAACCTGTTATCCTTTCGACTTCATTGGTGATGCACCGGAGAGATATGTTTTAGTCGCTAAACTAATCGAGTCCAAATCAGTGGCAAGATAATGTGTTGAAGGACTTTCTCATCTCACCAACTTAGGGATTCTTGATAGAGGGAATGGAAACAATAGGCTAACTATTGTTAGGTTCTCTAAGACAGCTATTAGAAGGAAACGAAAGAGGATATCATTGTTCGACCCTGCATTACCAAATAGAGAGTACAACTAAGTTTGTTGTAGAGTGCTGTAATAGTCAAACATTACG
>DMSR01000382.1 GCA_003457145.1 Bacillus sp. (in: firmicutes) | reverse complement strand
AGCGGATTATTCAGAAAGGTTTTTCAAAATATTGAATTGAAAAAAGTTTGAGCCAACTCAGCGTCCGGGCGGGAGGAGATCATTTCTTGATATTTATTTCGGATCAAAGACCAAACTGTTCGGTTTGTTGTGTCAGTCCCTAATTTTTCCTGTAAGTCTTTTGCCAGTGGCAGCAAGGTGTCCTTGTATAATCTAAGCCGCTGTCTATGATTTTGTTGCGTGGCTTGCCAGTTTCGTTGCGAAAAATAAAGAGGGGCCAAGCGAGTGAAGTCATTAAACCTTCGGATGTAACTGAGGTAAGCTTCAAAGATGTTTTTGGCAAGAGGTAGCGCTATTTCTGACATTTTAATTGGAAGTAGGAAGGAAAGTTTAACTTTTTTCTGATTTTTTCTTGAATTTCTATTTCAAAAAGAGCCTGATTTTCTGTGATTTATAAATTAGAAACAGAGACAGAATAAAATTTTGAAAATTTTTCGCAATCGATTGTTTGGAGGGAATGAAAACATTTTATACTTTTCGAAGGTATTCATGAACTGAATATCTACAATAGGTTTAATAGGTTTGAGAGCAGGAAAAGGCCCGGATATTATCCAGGCCTTTTTTGTTTCTAAAATTATTGAAATCAATCATTTTGATTTGGTAAATGTTGCTTTCCATGGAATTTTCTTTCTGGACGTATGATTGATTTCCATTTGATTTTTCAAACTCTTCGCTTAGCTTCGACGTTCAATTTTTCCTCTATGAATAGAATCATGAAGCACTATTTGTCGGTTTGGATTTTGTCTCTTGTTTTTTTGATCGGCTGTGAGTCCGGTGATTCAAAAAAAGGTGAGATTTCCAATGAGCTGAAACCCGATGCCGAAAAATTGGAAGTTTTACGCAATCAAATCAATTTGGGCTTGGCACAAAAGTCAGCTTGGCAAAAGCATTGGGCAGTAAAAACCGGGAATTTTGATGCAAGCGATTTTGAGTTGGTTTTTTCAGATTCGATTGACCCGATGGAGATGCCGGAGAAAAATCCGATTTTATCTGAGGACCCCTTATTCCCTTATCAACTTCCTCATCCTGAAGGAAATGGGACTATTGATATTTATTCCTACAAAGTTGAGGCGCAGGAAAGCCTCGATAAACCTTTTTTAAATCCAGATTCCGAAGTCATTTGGTATCGATCGGATGGGATGAAAGAGCGATTGTTATTCATGGGGCCTTCAGGAATGTTTGAAGAAGGGATATGGTTGAGTGCCAGTGAGTTTATGGTCATGGGATTTTTTCAGGAAGAAGATGGTTTTCGACCAATGATCTGGGTAATTAACATCGAAAATCACAGTTTCAGTCAATTTAAATTGAATGAGCTTGTGCAGGAGTACCAGCAAGAGTCCTACTTGAATTTGAAGTTGAAGTCAGTGGATTTGACCTAAAATGAATTTTGAGAAATTTATTTTGCAGCTAGAAAGTGCGCTCAAGGCTCCACTTCCGGGAAAGCAAGCTCAAATCAAAATGTCTCCTGTGCCGATAGATATGAGGCGATTTGAGATTGATTTACCGGAAAATCATCGGAAAAGTGGCGTGTTAATTTTGTTTTATCCCGAAAGTGAAAGTGCTTTTTTTCCATTGATTAAGCGTCCTGAGTATGCTGGATTTCATAGTGGTCAAGTGGCCTTTCCCGGTGGAAAAATGGAAATCAGTGATGCAAATATAATTGAAACAGCCCTCAGAGAAGCTGAGGAAGAAGTAGGGATAGATCGAAGTCAGGTCCAGATTATGGGCTGTCTCAGTGAACTTTTCATCCCGACCAGCAATTTTTTAGTGACTCCTGTAATTGGTTTTTTGGAAAAACGCCCTGATTTGGTACCAGAGGAAAAAGAAGTCTCAAGACTTATACAGGCAGAGTTATCCCAACTACTGAGACCGGAAATAAGAAAACAAAAAATTCTGGACTTGGGTCAAAACCTGAAACTTGACACGCCATATTTTGAAATTGACGGAGAGGTAGTTTGGGGCGCTACTGCTATGATATTGAGTGAACTGATTCACTTGCTTCATTCGGCAGGAAGGTGAGGATTGGTCTTTTTAGCCATTTGGTTGTATTGTTGCATTGAATTAATGAATTCCGAAAATGGAAGAAAGTACCCCTTTGATCAGTAATGACGCGGTAGTTTTTGGCTTGCTCATGGCAACTTTGGCTTTTGTTTTTGCGACATCTGCCAGCAAAAGACCACTTTGGGTTAAGTTTTATACCTATATACCCACGGTTTTATTATGCTACTTTATCCCGGCTGTTTTCAATTCATTAGGATTGATTTCGGGGGAATCTTCAGGCTTATACAAGGTCGCTTCAAGGTATTTATTGCCTGCATCTTTGGTTCTTTTCACGATCAGTATTGATCTGAAGGGAATTCTCAAACTTGGACCTAAAGCCTTAACGATGTTTTTGGCAGGAACAGTAGGGATTGTTTTAGGTGGACCTTTAGCTTTATTGACAGTGGGGCTGATGTTTCCGGATATTTACTCCGGTACCGGACCGGATGAAATCTGGCGCGGGTTATCAACGATCTCGGGAAGCTGGATCGGAGGGGGGGCTAATCAGACCGCCATGCTTGAAGTGTTTGGAGCTAGTCCAACCCTTTTTGGGCAGATGATTGCAGTGGATGTTTTGGTAGCAAATCTTTGGATGGCGTTTTTATTGTATTGGGCTGCCAAACCGGAAAAATTGGATAAGCTACTCAAATCCGATACTTCGGCT